>JAHEMV010000518.1 GCA_024643455.1 Cytophagales bacterium | reverse complement strand
TTTCCCTGCAAGCATCACATCTGTGGCACGACGGATAGCATCAACTAACGACTCTCTGCAACCATACTTATTGTCAAATTTTGACTTTGTCACTGAATCATTAACGTTTATAGCAGGCATGGGCAATGTGCCTTTTTTTACCCGTTCGTACAATCGGTGTACACCAGTGGTGGTTTCCTCTGAAAGTCCTTTTATTTCAGGAACTAATTCAGGATGATGATCTAAAACAAGATTAGTCAAATCTCCTCCATCGTCCAAAATCATATTGAGCGGCTTCCCTCCTTCAAATGCAAATAAGGTTTGTTCAATACACCAGTTAAATTCTTCTTCATTCATACCTTTCCAAGCAAATACAGCAATTCCTGCTTTTGCAATAGCCGCTGCAGCATGATCCTGAGTAGAGAAAATATTGCACGATGACCAGGTCACTTCAGCACCCAGCTCGATTAAAGTTTCAATTAATACTGCTGTTTGAATGGTCATATGAAGACATCCTGCAATTCTAGCCCCTTTTAGTGGTTTAGATGCTCCATATTCACTGCGCAATGACATAAGACCTGGCATCTCTGCCTCTGCTAATTCGATTTCTTTTCTGCCCCATTCAGCAAGGGCAATATCTTTTACTTTAAATTTTACTCCTGACATATTTTTGATTGATTTTCATGAAATGACCACAAAAGTAAATAATTAAGATTCAAATAAAAAAAGTTAACTTCTTGATGGATTATTTTATGAATATTACTTCTTTAAAATCATAGGATTTACTCCCTTTTTCTAATTCTATCTTTAATTTTCCAGAGGGTTCGATCCCCACTATTTTCCCATTAAAAAAAACTCCGTTTGTTTTAAATACATGAATCTCATCTTTCCAATAAAGATTTGCTAAATACTCTTTTTTTAAAGACTCAATTTTGCCCTTTTTCAATTGAAAATATCGTGATTCGACCTTCTGAAGTAGCAAACCAATGAGCTCCTCGCGGTCAAATTTTTGTCCACAAATCTGAGCAAGAGAAATTGCACCATTTTCATGGAATTTTTCTTGATTTATATTAAGTCCGACACCTACAATGCACCATTCTATCACATTCTGCTTAAGATAATTCTCTATAAGTATACCCCCTATTTTCAATTTTCCAAACATAAGGTCATTCGGCCATTTAATTTTTATATCGACTTTTAAATATTCAGACAACAAATCATGAATCGCGAGGGAAGTTATTACGGTCAATTCAAAGAAATTGGACGCTTCAACAAAACTCGTATCCAGAATTATGGAAATCAAAATATTTTTTCCAGGTTCTGATTCCCAAATGTTTCCGCGTTGGCCTTTGCCCCTACTTTGATAATCGGTATATATTACTGTCCCATTTGTAGGTGACTTTTCGGAAATTAAAACTGAGGCCATTTCATTGGTCGAATGACAACTTGGCAGGAAGAATGCCTTTTTGCCAATAAATACAGTATTCTTAAATAATTTATGCAAGTATTTTTTGTAGCTTTGCGAATTAATTCAAATCAACAGAATGGTTAAAAAAACAAATCACGTTTCGGCTGAAATTTTAAGCAAATATATAGTAAAAGGAATTCAAGAAAAAAAAGGTGTTGACATTGTTATACTGGACTTAAAACATATTGGGAACGCAATTGCAGATTATTTTGTACTATGTACAGGTACCTCAGATACACAGGTCGATGCGATCTCCGATTCCATTGAAAAAGAAGTTTTGATTTCTGCAAAAGAAAAGCCGTGGCATCGTGAAGGTTTTGAAAATAAGGAATGGATTTTGTTAGACTATGTAAATGTGGTTGTGCACGTATTTAGAAAAAACGTTCGATCCTTTTATGGTCTTGAAGAATTGTGGGGAGATGCCGTTATTACACGTATTGAAGATCAATAACATTCCATCATATTAATTGTTAATTTAAAATATTATTATTTAACCCATTATCATGGCAGATATTCCAAATAAGAAAAAGAGTTTTATCCCAAAGACTCCTCAAAAGCCAAATTACCAAGTATGGATTATACTTTCGCTTGTCATGTTATTTTTTTCTATTTTTTATTTCAATCAATCTGCAGGAGTGGAGGAAATCAATGAAAGAAAATTTGAGGAATTAGCCAGAAAAGGACATATAAAAGAAATTGTCATAATCAAAAACCAGGACATGGTAGAGGTTTTTTTAAATGACGCTGGAATTGCAAGTAAGGAGTATAAAGTTGAAGAAAAACAATCTTATTTACCTCAAAGTCCCAATTTTAAATTCAAAATAGTATCAGCTGAAAGCTTCGAAAAGAAATTTCAGGAACTGGATGATCAATTGCCTGAAAATGGTAAAATAGCTTATAAACTTGAGGATCGATCCGATTTCACAAGTATACTGTTCAATTGGGGATTTTTAGTCCTGATTTTGATTGTATTCTGGATTTTGATGAGAAGAATGACCGGAACTGCCGGCCCGGGGGGTCAGATATTTAATATAGGCAAATCAAAAGCTGCATTATTTGATGCAGAGAATAAAGTGAAAATTACTTTTGCTGATGTGGCCGGGTTGGAAGAAGCCAAAGAAGAAGTTAAAGAGATTGTTGATTTTCTAAAAGAACCATCAAAATTTACAAATCTGGGTGGTAAAATCCCAAAGGGAGCTTTATTAGTCGGAGCACCTGGAACTGGAAAGACACTTTTGGCGAAGGCGGTTGCAGGTGAAGCAGAAGTCCCATTCTTTTCACTTTCAGGATCAGACTTTGTTGAAATGTTCGTTGGAGTTGGAGCTGCCAGAGTAAGAGATTTATTTAAGCAAGCTAAGGAAAAAGCGCCTTGCATTGTTTTTATTGATGAAATTGATGCAATCGGAAGATCAAGAGGCAGAGGTCAGATGCCTGGTTCCAACGATGAACGTGAAAATACATTAAATTCACTTTTGGTGGAAATGGATGGTTTTGCTACAGATTCAGGCGTAATTATTCTTGCAGCAAGTAACCGCCCGGATGTGCTGGATGCAGCTTTATTAAGACCTGGCAGATTTGACAGACAAATCAGCATTGACAAACCGGACATCATTGGACGAGAAGCAATTTTCAAGGTCCACCTAAAACCCTTGAAACTTTCCAAAACAGTTGATACAAAGAAATTGGCAGCATCAACTCCAGGTTTTGCAGGTGCTGAAATTGCCAATGTGTGCAACGAAGCAGCATTAATCGGTGCTAGAAAGAGCAAAAAAGCAGTTGATATGGATGATTTCCATGATGCTATTGACCGGGTTATTGGCGGTCTGGAAAAAAAGAGTAAAATAATCTCTCCTGAAGAGAAAAAAATAGTTGCCTATCACGAGGCTGGTCATGCTGTGGCTGGTTGGTTTTTGGAACATGCCGATCCATTAGTAAAAGTCAGTATTGTGCCAAGAGGAATCGCCGCGTTGGGATATGCCCAGTATTTGCCAAAAGAACAGTTTTTATATCAAACTGAACAATTGATGGACGAAATGAGTATGACGTTGGGTGGCCGTGCAGCTGAAGAGATAATTTTTGGTAAAATTTCAACTGGTGCTCTTAGTGATCTTGAAAGAGTAACAAAACTGGCGTACAGTATCGTCACTGTTTATGGGATGAACGATAAAATTGGGAATGTGTCGTTCTATGATTCAAAACAATCTGAATATAGTTTTACTAAACCTTACTCTGAAGAAACTGCTAGAACAATTGATACGGAAGTACGATTAATAATCGAATCTGCTTACAACAGAACAAAAGATTTACTGAAAGACAAGAAAAAACATCTTGAAGTGGTCGCAA
>JAHEMV010000517.1 GCA_024643455.1 Cytophagales bacterium | reverse complement strand
CTTTTACAATGTCATAGCCTAAACTCAAACCCAATCCGGTTCCCTGCCCGGTGGGTTTGGTGGTAAAGAAGGGTTGGAATATCTTATCCAGCACTTTTTGAGGGATGCCATTACCGTTATCACTCACCTTTATCTCCACTTTATCGCCAACCTTTTTTGTGCTTATTGAAACAGTAGGCTCAAAATTTTCAATGCCGGATTTTTTCTTTTCATCAACCGCGTAAAAAGCATTCGTCAATAAATTTAAAATAACTCTTCCAAAATCTTGTGGAATGATGTTAATTTTTCCTATGCTATCATCAAAATCCGTTACTAAACTGGCGTTAAAGGACTTGTCTTTGGCTCGTAAGCCATGGTAGCTTAATCGCAGATATTCGTCACACAATGCGTTGATATCGGTTGGTTCTTGTATGCCACCACTGCTTCGGCTGTGCTGTAACATGCTTTTTACTATTGCATCGGCGCGTTTGCCATGAAACATAATTTTCTCTTCATTCTCTTCAACATCTTTTGCAATAGAACTAACTTCACTATAATTTTTCTTTTCAATTTCTTCCCTCATTTCCGACAACATTTCTTTATTGACTTCAGAAAAATTATTGACAAAGTTCAGCGGGTTTTGAATTTCATGGGCAATGCCGGCTGTGAGTTCACCCAAACTAGCCATTTTTTCAGAGTGAATGAGCTGGGATTGGGTCATCTTTAATTCATTATAGGCTTTTTCGATTTCACGGGCTTGCTCTAACTCTTTTTCTTTAGCTTGAGCCTTGGCTTTTTCGAGCAAACGCTTTCTTTGGAAACGATCTACCAAAAAAACACCTACTATAAAAATCAACCCATAAATAGTGTATGCCCACCAAGTTTGCCACCAAGGTGGAGCAATCACAATAACAATGCCTTTTTCTAACACATTTCCATTACTGCCATTGATTAACTTAATATACATTTTATAGTTGCCGGGTGGCACTCTAAAATAATCTGCTCGATTTTCTAATCCTGCAACGCGCCAATTTTCATCATAGTGTTCAAGTTGATAATGAATTTTGTTGTTGTTTGCTCGAAAATTAATAACACTAAAATCAAAAGAAAAGGCATTTTGATCATATGCAAGATCAATTTTATCGGTAGTGATTATAGGGTCCTGTAACACACTTTTGGCACCAGGAAATATCACCTGGTTATTGAGGCTGAAACTGCTAAACCAGATCTTTGAGGCGTCTGGCACATCTAAAAAAGTTTCTGGATCGAACATAAAATAACCCCAATTGTCACCAAAAATTAATGTCCCGTCATGAGTGAGGAATGCAGCATTAGTATTGAATCCATTTCCTTCTGCAATACCATAATCTCTACTATAAAAAGTAGCGTAATTTCTTTTTGCATTGACTTTATACAACCCGGGAGAGGAAACTATCCATAGATTATTGTTATTGTCCCCCTCCATAGAAATGACATTTGGAAAATCGAGAGCGTCGTTTATATCTAAACCAATAGTAAAATCATCTGATTCTTTTGAATACCTGTAAAGTCCTCCAATCGTGCCGGCCCAAATAATTCCATCGAGATCTTTATACAGACATGTTATAGCTAAACCACTTAAATAGTGTTTAAATTTACCATTTTGGATATCTAATCTATCAATTCCCGACTCCTTCCCAATCCATATATTAGATGAATCATCCAATAACAAGGAGCCTAATGTACCTGGACGGATAGTCTCATCCGTTCCATCCCAAATATATTTATGAATAACCTTATTTTCCCATGGATCAAAATGAATCAATCCATCAGTATTAGTCCCTACCCAAAGGGTCGAGTCTTTATCTTTAACCAAGGTTCTTATATCGACAGATTTTCCTCCTTCACTTTCTTTGTTAAGATAGTGTGCAAACTTATGGGAAGCATGATCAAATTTATCTAGCCCTGATTTTGTTGCCACCCATACATCACCATTCTTTTCTGGGAGCAAATCATAAATATCCTCATTGATTAGGCTATTGGGATTTTGATCATTATGTTTAAATACTTCAGTAGTTCCTAGAGTAAGGTCTTTACGTATGAGTCCATTATCTGTAGCCATCCATTGCGTAGAATCTGGTCCCTCACAAAAGGAAAATAGAGCATCACTGGTATTTCCAAAATGCGGAAGCCTATATTGATAGAGGTCTATTTTGTATAGGATTGCAGACTCTGTAGTTAACCAAACAATTCCGTCGGGACCGCAACTGGCCCACCAAGTAGTAGTATCTCTAGTATCACCCGTTCCCCCATTGAAGTTTGTATAATGTGTGATTCTTTTTGTCTTAAGATTGTACCTTATAAGTCCGTTTGATAAAGTGCCTACCCACAATCCATGTAGGGCGTCTTCAGTAATAAATGTAATATGGTCTGTATTATTTATAAGCGCTGGTCTGCTCAGTTGATCGGGATGCATAGGGTCATGAGTTAGTCTTTTAAAGGTTCCTTTTTCCCGATTCATAGTGTGTAACCCGTCACCAGCGGTACCAATCCAGAAGGTACCCTGACTATCTTCAAAAATGGCCCTCACCTTATTATTGATTAGGCTATTTGGATTATTGGGATCATGAAGGTAACGGGTAAATGTTCCGGTCTTTCTGTCAAACCGGTTCAATCCACCTAGGTCATCGGACGAAACAAATTCATTACCTGTACCTACCCATATTGTACCTTCATGATCTTCATAAAGTGCTCTGACCTCATTATGACAAAGACTAGTCGAGTCGTTGTCCCTATGGTTAAAATGTTTGAACTTTCCCGTTTTTTGATCCAATAGGTCGAGGCCACCATTATTACCTACCCATACATTGCCGAGATGATCCACCAATATCTCTGAAACGACATCATTGCTTAAACTTTCTGGATCATTGTCTTCGTGACGGAAATGAGTGAAGGTATTTGTTTGAGGATCAAAACGGTCAACGCCTTGCCCATAAAATCCAATCCAGATGATGCCAGAAGGATCTGCAAACAGGCACTCAGGATAAGAGCCTCCCAACGAGTTGGAATCGCGTGGGTCATATTTGTATCTGGTCATGTTAGTGCCATCATATCTAATGATGCAACGGTTGGATTGATCGGAAAACCACATATAGCCATACTTGTCTCTGATCATTCTATTGACCTTTCCCAGTAAAACCCCGTTAGAACCGGTAACAATATTAAACTTCAAATCCTCTGTTTGTGCTTCTAAATCATTTGTTTGTGCTTCCAGTAGATAAAATGGAAAACAGATCAAGAGGAGTAGAGGCAATAGGAATCTAGATTTAATTTTTATTTTCATAATCAATTTTTTATAACAAGATTTTGAAGGTCGTCCCTTCACCTTCTATGGTTTCTACTTTTAATTCTCCTCCATGGGCTTTTACAATATCATAGCCTAAACTCAAACCCAATCCGGTTCCCTGCCCGGTGGGTTTGGTGGTAAAGAAGGGTTGGAATATCTTATCCAGCACTTTTTGAGGGATGCCATTACCGTTATCGCTCACCTTTATCTCCACTTTATCGCCAACCTTTTTTGTGCTTATTGAAACAGTAGGCTCAAAATTTTCAATGCCGGATTTTTTCTTTTCATCAACCGCGTAAAAAGCATTCGTCAATAAATTTAAAATAACTCTTCCAAAATCTTGTGGAATGATGTTAATTTTTCCTATGCTATCATCAAAATCCGTTACTAAACTGGCGTTAAAGGACTTGTCTTTGGCTCGTAAGCCATGGTAGCTTAATCGCAGATATTCGTCACACAATGCGTTGATATCTGTTGGTTCTTGTA
>JAHEMV010000072.1 GCA_024643455.1 Cytophagales bacterium | reverse complement strand
TTGCATCGGTCATGAATAAGTCACGAAGAAATTTTATAAAAAAGTCAATCGAAAGTACGGCAGCCATTTCTGTAGGAGGTATTCTACCGGCCTTTAACACAAAAAGCTATGCAAACATAATTGGAGCAAATGAAAAGATTGTGGTCTCCATTATGGGAGTCAACTCAAGAGGGTTGGCTTTGGCGAAAAATTTTTCCCGGCAGGAGAATTGTGAGGTTGCTCATATATGTGATGTCGATAGCAGGGCAATAACCACTTGCATGGAATCCATCAAAGACAGGCAAACACGAATCCCTGAAGGATTTGTAGATTTTCGCAAATCACTGGAAAGCAAAGATATTGATGCGCTGGTAATTGCAGCTCCTGATCATTGGCATGCTCCGTCGGCACTTTTAGCCTTGCAGGCAGGCAAACATGTATATGTAGAAAAGCCATGCAGCCATAATCCAAACGAAGGGGAAATGCTGGTTGCCGCTACGAAAAGATATGGCAAAGTGGTACAAATGGGAAATCAACGGAGGTCATGGCCCAACGTTGTGGAGGCCATAAATTCCATTAAAACTGGCGCCATAGGCAAGGTGTATTTTGGAAAAGGATGGTACACGAACAACCGCGAATCAATCGGCGTTGGCAAACAAGTACAAGTCCCTGACTGGCTTAACTGGGACTTATGGCAGGGACCGGCACCACGGAAGGAATTTAAAGATAACATCATTCATTACAACTGGCATTGGTTTTGGCACTGGGGAACAGGTGAAGCACTGAACAATGGAACGCATATGATTGACCTGCTGCGCTGGGGGATGGATGTTGATTTTCCTATTCGGGTTAGCTCAAATGGTGGAAGATATCGGTATGATGATGATTGGCAAACTCCCGACACCCAGGTAATTAACCTGGATTTTGAAAAAGGAGTTTCTATGTCTTGGGAAGGAAGAAGCTGCAATGGAAAAGATATTGAAGGCAGCTCAGTAGGTGTGATGTTTTATGGAGAAAAGGGAAGTATACTCATCCCTGGAGGCAATAGCTATACAATTTTCGACCTGGATAGCAAGGTCGTGAAACATGTAAAAGATGAACAGGAGATTGATCCCCGAGACTTGGCTAATCCTGCAGAATATCTCGATGCATTGCATATCAGAAATATGTTTGACGGAATATTAAATGGAGAAAAACTTCATGCAGATATTGATTCCGGACATAAAAGCACGTTGCTGGTTCAACTGGGCAACATTGCACAGCGAGTAGGTAGATCCTTAAATACCGATCCTAAAACAGGTCATATTCTTAGTGATAAGGAGGCATTGGACTTCTGGTCACGCACATACGAACCAGGATGGGAAATGAAATTATAAATTGCTTGTTCATTTTTCGGTAGTAGGAATATATAATCCTTTTTACTTTTGATCCATGAATTCAGCATTGAGCTTTGAGGATAAATACCAGGCGATTGTCAGGAAAGATCCGGAGTATGAAGGGATTTTTATTACTGCAGTGAAAACTACCGGTATCTTTTGCAGACCGGTTTGCACCGCAAGAAAACCCAGGCCAGAAAATGTAGAATTTTATGATTCAACGGAGGAAGCCATCCTCCATGGTTATCGGCCCTGTAAAGTGTGCAAACCGTTGGAGCAAGAGCATGAAACGCCAGCATATATTCAGGAAATTATCCAGGAGCTAAATGATGACCCATTTCTTAAATTTAAAGATTATGATTTGCTTCAACGAGGTCTTGAGCCAAGCCATATCAGAAGGTGGTTCAAAATCCATCATGGTATCACCTTTCATGCTTACCAACGTATGTTAAGGATCAACACAGCTTTTCATAAAATCAGTGAAGGTGAGAAAATTACTGATTCTGCCTTCGATACGGGATATGCATCACTCAGTGGATTTAATGATGGATTTCAAAGTCTTTTTGGGAAATCCCCATCCAATTCAAAAGATAAAACAATCATCAATATTACTCGGTTTACCTCGCCACTAGGGCCGATGTTTGCCTGTGCAACTAAACTAGGAATTTGTCTCTTGGAGTTTACGAATCGTAAAATGCTGGAAACAGAATTTAAAGATTTGACCAAAAGACTTGATGCGGTTATTCTGCCAGGTGAAAACCCGTATCTCACCCAGGTTCAATCAGAGCTAAAAGAATATTTTGATGGGAAAAGAACACATTTTACCATTCCTCTACACACGCCCGGTACCGACTTTCAAAATGGCGTTTGGGAAATATTAAAAGGAATCCCCTATGGTGAAACGCGCTCATACAAGCAGCAGGCCATCAAACTTAACAATCCAAAAGGTGTTCGTGCTGTTGCTTCTGCCAATGGTATGAATCGTGTAGCCATCGTCATTCCGTGCCATCGTGTGATTGGGGAAAACGGTGATCTGACAGGATACGCTGGAGGTTTGGCAAGGAAAAAATGGCTGCTGGATCATGAAGCAAAATATTCAGGAAAACCAATTCAACAAGAGTTGAAATTTTAGTAACTTCATTGCAGATTAAAATTTTTTATTTTTTCCACCCAACTTTTTTAAAAAATGGCTTCCTTAAAATTAAAATCCAATTTCAGGATCGGTTTTGTACTCATTTTATTATCAATGATCCTCCAAATTTCATGCACACCGGAAAAAGAAGAAATTCCTGAATATGGCTGGTTCGATTTTGTTATTTCCGATCTGGACACTACAAAAAACGCCATAGACCTTTCATTTTTAAATGAAAAAATAGCAGGAGAAAATGGCTTTGTGCTTGTAAAAGACGGGCATTTTGTAGATGGTAACGGAAGTAAAGTTCGATTCTTTGGCACCAACCTTACCTTTTCATCTGCTTTTCAGGACAAAGAAACAGCCACTAAAATTGCAGCCCGATTGAGCAAATTGGGCATGAATGTAGTTCGTTTCCACCATATGGATATGCGTGCTACACCTGCCGGAATATGGGATAGCACCATGTTGAAGATCGATCCGGCACAGTTAGATAAGCTAGACTGGCAGATTTACCAGTTGAAACAGCATGGAGTATATACCAATTTAAACCTCCATGTCTCCAGGACTTACCCCGGATTAGAATCCGAGGTGGCACAATTTAGATTCGACAAATCCATTGACCATTTTTATCGTCCGTTTATTGAATTACAAAAAGAATATGCTAAAGATCTGCTGACACATAAAAATCCATATACGGGTACCACCTACACCGACGAACCTGCCATTGCGTTTATCGAACTCAATAATGAAAATTCTTTACTTTCCAACTGGAAAGAACTTGCTCAACTCAAGGGAGAACTAAAAGCATCATTGAATGAGCAGTGGAAAAAATGGTTAAAAGTGCATGCTAATACTAGCCCTGACTTATTTAAGATAATAGAAAACTATGATAGTAAATCTACCGATGTAGAAAAGGAACTGTTTTGGAAATTTTTAGTAGATACAGAAATGGCCTATGCCAAAGAAATGTCCGAATATGTTAAAGTTAGTCTGAAGGCTAAACCACTGATCACAGATACGCAGGCATCCTACAGTGGAATAGCTGGCATTCATAGAGAGGCAACTTATTCTGATTTCATTGATATGCACGCCTATTGGCAACATCCAAGTTTCCCAGGTGATAGCTGGTCAAGAACAAATTGGTTAATCAAAAACTCATCCATGGTATCGGATAAAAAGGCCGGGACTTTAGCGCGATTTGGTCAACATCGGGTAGCAGGAATGCCGTTGACTATTAGTGAGTATGATCATCCAGCACCTAATTTTTTTGTCGCTGAGATGTATCCTATGCTTAATGCTGTTGCCGCTTTTCAGGATTGGGATGGCATCTATCATTTTACGTTTGATGGCCCCTGGGATACTGGTAAAATAAATGGCTTTTTCACCAGCGCTGGGCATCCTTTAAAACAGCTTTTTATTCCGGTAGGATCCGTTATTTTTAGGATGGGAGGTATAAATCCGGGAAAACACAGGGTGCAATTGCATTTACCTGAACGTTCTGTTATTGATGAATTGGTTAAATCTGGAGGCACCTTGCGTTTGCATGGGTCGAATATGAATTATATCTGGGAAGAAGCGGGAGCTCCTAAAGCACTTCCATTATTATATCCATTTGAAGTCACTTTGGAAGGAGAGACAGTTGAACTTTCTGAAACCGTAGAAGAACCAAAAGGTGCCTGGTTAAGTGAAACCGGGGAACTAACCTGGGATAATCAAGATTCGACAGCGTCAGTATTTACCATAAATACGGAGTCTGTTAAAGGTGCTATTGGATACATAGGTGGAAAAAGTATCAATCTAGGAAACGTCACCATTGCTATGGATTCTACTGAATTTAACTGGGGAGTCATTACACTTTCATCACTTGATGGAAAATCCATAGAAAATTCAACATCTATTTTGCTGGTGGCCGCAGGCAGGGTAGAAAACGCCAATATGCAATGGAATAAAGAAAAGACCACTGTTGGTTCAGGATGGGGTGATTCTCCAACACGGGCTGAAGGAATACCAGCGCATGTCTATTTTGAAAATATGGACAAATTGAGTGCAACCACCTTAGATCCAAATGGAAATATGGATAAAGCGCTTAAGGTTTACAAAAAAGGAAAACAACAAACACTGGTTCTGGGATCCCAGCATAAAACACTTTGGTATCTTATTTCACGAAAGTAGATGACCATTAAGAATTTAATCATTTCAGCGCCTTAATACTTTTGCTTATTCTAAGAAAAGGAAGTTTTTTAGCGGCTATAATATAATTGACTATTTTTCGCTTATTTTGAATTATTGAAAAGCTGAACTTTTTAAAAATTAGCATAGTCATCTATTTACTTTCTTTTCAAAAAAACTACTATGTTTGAAAATGAAAAATTGAATCATCCCTGGTGGATATGGGTGATGGTATTTCTACTGTTGCAAATCTCATCTGAGTTTTCTATTTTTTTCTTATATACACCGGGAACAGCAGATGTGTATTTGCCTTTATCTATTGCCCTAATATTAATTTACTGGTTAGGCCCACGGGTATTAATCGTAGTCTATCTCAATACATTTATTAACTCCTACTTCTGGGGACACGAAAATATAATATCCTGGCCAATTTTTGGTCTTCCGGAAACTCTGTTTGTCTTCCTGAGCTGGTTCCTTTTTATCAAGTTAGGAAAAGGGAAATATGGACTTCCCAATCTAAATGAAGTCATCAAATACTTATTACTTGGAATCACTATTCCATTGACCATCCAGATCTATTTGATAAAAACCGTCCTGATTTATTATGGCGAGTTGGAAGCTTCAGCAATTTGGAAAAGTTTTATTACATCCTGGATTGGTGATTTTATGCCCACGATTGTCATCACCTTACCGGTATTGTTTTATTTATCCAGGCATTTCGACCACTGGTATAGATCAAGTCTGGACTATACTGAACAACTAAAAGAACAAAGGCACAGGTATTTTTATCACGAAATGGCGATGTTTTATATTGGCATTGTTGTGCTTTCACTATTTCTGGATTTCAGTAAATACTGGTATGTATTTGGCCTAATTTCACTTATTGTTGCTGTTCGCCATGGTTTTGGGCCTACTACCTTATTCAATGTATTTATCCTTATAGCCACCTATATCATTCCAGCTACAATTTTCAGACAAGCTTCCAGTTTGTATTTCAACCAAAATGAATTAATCGAAACTTATCTTGGAATAAATCTACTTTCTTTATTTTCTATAATCTGTGCTCGGGTCATAAGTGATTACCGACAGGCACAATACAACATTCAACTTGAGATCAGTAAAGTTGAAAAGGTAAACCGGGAGCTGGATAGTTTTGTCTATAGTGTATCTCACGATCTGATCGCTCCGCTAAAATCAATTAAAGGTCTGACGCATCTAATCCGATTGGATGCCAACCCTGAAAATAGTTTGGATTATGTCGCCAAAATTGAGGAAAGTGCCAATAAATTGGATTTGTTTATCCGGGAAATACTTGATTTTTCGAGAAATTCAAGACTTAGTGTAGCAAATTCTAAGATTAATCTAACCCAGATGGTTGAAGAAATTATTTCGAATCATCGGTATATTGACGGGTTTGAACGTGCGAGTTTTGATCTCTCTGGCATACAGATCAATTCCATTTCTATTGATGAAATGCGGTTGAAAGTGATTTTGAATAATCTAATTTCCAATGCTATAAAATTCTCTGTCGGGAAATCAGAACCAAAAATAGTGGTGGTTTCGAAAAAAAACGATCATTTTCTTGAAATCTCAGTGGAGGATAATGGACATGGTATATCTATAGAATACCTGGAAAATATATTCAACATGTTTTTCAGAGCATCCGACAAAACTGGAGGGTCTGGGCTTGGACTGTATATTGCCAAAGAAGCTGCCACCAAAATGAATGCAAAAATCCTTGTTGAATCAAAAGTAGGATCAGGTAGTAAATTTAGGTTGCAAATTCCTCAGTAAATCATTTGGGTAAAATCTTATTTATTGTCTTTTCTTAAAACCAATAAAATTTTTACTATCTTTTCTAGGTTTTACACCCAATACCAGCTATGAAAAGACAGCTATTCCATCTTATTGTTTTTTCCACATTATTTATTGTTGATCAGCCACTATTCGCACAGGAATCTTTTGGTGAATTTGATCAAGTTTTCATTTCCAAGCCCAAAATAAGCAAGTTTTTATATGAAATACAGGATCCTAAAATTGCCGACATCACCATAAAGGACAAAAAAACCAAACGAAGCCCTGTATCTTCTGGAGAAGTCCTTGGTGATGCGGGTCGTGGAGCACTGGCTTTATTTGCAGGAGGACTATTTACTTTTGGTTCTTCCACGGATGTATTTTGGAATGTGCGCGGCGAACTGATATGTAATAACGAGGAAATGAACTGGGAAGTGAGCTTGTTTTGTCCGGGTGTGTTGGAAAAGAATAAACAACGCGTAAGTAATGATGACGGAAGTTATTCTGTCGATACAGAAAAAATGGCTTACCTGAACTGGCATAAGGAATCTACCGGGATTATACTTGAAAAAGGAGATACTATTGGTCGATTTATTATTATCATGGACCCGAGAACCAATCCGCTGGTCAGCCAGTGGAATATAGCACCTTACCGGGATCAGCCATCAAGGTATAATCCGGAGGTCAAAAAAATTTTTGGAATGTCATTTAATACTAATTTGAGTGTAGACTTTGGAATTATTGGAAAGCTACGTGGTCAAAACTTTGTTCTCCTATACAACGGAGATCTTTGGCAATCCTGGTTATTTGACCAGGACAGGTTAAGAATGATTTTTGATGCGGATATTGACGATTTACCCATGATCACAAAAAAAGACAGGCTTGTTCCTTTGCTTAAGCTAAATCAACCTTTTACTGATATAGAAAAGCACGATTTGATTCGTCTTGCCATGGTGAGTCGTTTTATGGCAAAAAATGTAAATCAGGAAGTTGAAGAATTGTAATGCTTCAATATCAAATTGAATAGTTGATAGTGACAAAAATAATATTCATTGAATACAATTGTATTGCTAAAATATTTTCAACACGTTATCAAGTTGTATAATTTTTAAACAACCATAACTTATCCCCAACCATGAAATGCAATAATATTGACCAACTGCCAAGGAGTCAGAAAAAAAATACTTCTTTGTTTCTGGCATTCATCCTGTCCATTTCATTTTTGACTCCTTGTTTAAGTCAGTCAGCGCTCTATCTTCAGCATAGAGAGAAGCCCGACTTACAGAAGAAAGTATCACTAAAAAAAGAGTATAAGTTTAAGACAAGCGATACTACCTTATACAGGCATCGAATTGCCTCTTTTTCTTCTGACTCCTTAATGCTTTTCTCGGAGCATACTTCGGCGTTCATTAAAATAAACATCAACGATATTTATTATTTGGAAAAAGAAAAAAAATACGGCGCATTTGAAATTTTAGGAACTATTGGAATGATTGCCTTATCAATAACCCCTGTAATCTGGGCTACTGAAGGTAATGAAGAAGCGCTGGGGATGTTACAAGTATCCGGTGTTTTTTTGGCTTGCTCAGCTCCTTTTCTGGCGATTAAAGAAATTGGTAGAAAAAAGGACACCAAAAACAAATGGGAGATTTGCGTTAGTAAGATATGATTCACAAAGCCAGGATGAGTTGGTTTATGGCAAAAAATGTAAATAAGGAAGCTGTAGAGTTGTAATTTTATGCTCACATTAAAACAACTACGGATACAATCATGGAAAATAGACCAATCAAGGAAAGAAATGCTACCCGCCAGAATATATGGGCTTTGTGTAATTCCATAAACTGAAAACCAACAAGGGTGCATTTTATCAAGGCAATAGTCATGAGTGCCATTGAAGAAAAGTTACCTATTTCAGATTCAGAAGAAAGGAAGCTGACCAGGCTAAGGACGATCAAGGCAATCCATGTGACTAAATTTCTATTCATAGTTACAGAAGATATAGGATTGGGAAAATCAACAACCAGATCAAATCGCACATATGCCAGAAGACAGCTCCGGTTTCCACATCGCCGTGGTTTGTCTCCGAATAGTAACCTTTTTTTATATAAAACATCAGAACCAGAAGTATAGCAACTCCTGCCAATACATGAATAAAGTGGAATCCGGTCAGCATCCAGTAATACATAAAAAAATTACTGTGATTCAGACCGGTTCCGAGCCTGATCTTACCGAAATATTCAACGCTTTTTACACCTAAAAAGGAAAGTCCGAAAAGGATGGAAATGGATATATTTCTTGAGCTGGAGATGGAGTCCCCCTGTCTTAATTTTCGCACGGCTCCAGCCATAAAGAATCCGGCTGTCACCAATAGGATAGTGTTGATGATTCCGAAAATTGGGTTTAAAAGCTGTTGAGATTCATGGAATGCAACCATATTTTTGCTCCGTTGTACTACGAATGCCCCCAAGCCCATCATGAAAGTGATCAGCTCTACAAACACGATCATCCAAATGAGGATACCGCCTGGTGGATAGTAAATGCTCTTTGTTTTAATACTTTCTGAATCCATGGATATTTAATGATATTCTATCCGTCTATACAGCTTTGTGAGTGAGTTGATCATCTCTACCGGACTCGACAGGATATTGTAATGGCTGTGTCCAAACATTTGAGGGAGATAATATTTCGCCTGCTCCTCAATAGCCACTGCATAATTGTTGATTCCAAGTCCTTGCATTTCAAGTAGCGCTTGCTTAATGTCTCTGATTCCATACTTTCCCTCATAACGATCATAATCATTCGGTTTTCCATCAGAAAGAAGAATCAACCACTTTTTACGCATGTCGCGTTTATTAAGCATCGCGCTGGCATGCCGCAAGGCCGGGCCTATGCGGGTATAACCCTGTGGCTGCACAGAACCAATTTTTAGTTTAGCTTTTTCCCAGGGTTCATCAAACGATTTCAGGGTGATGTAAGTCGTATTGTTTCTGGTTTTGGAATAAAATCCGTCGATCTGAAAATCAACAAAATTTTCATTCAACACCTCACCAAACAAAATGGATACCTGCTTTTCGATATCGATGATGCGGTTACCTTTGGCATAACCGTCGCTAGACAAACTCAAGTCAAGTAAGAATAGCAGGGATAACTCTTTTTTACGTTTTCGCCTAGTCAGATAGACCTTTTCATCGGGTGTGTGTCTTGCTTTCAAATCAGCAAACATATCCGTAACCGCATCAATGTCGATGTGCTCGCCCGTTGGCTGTCGTCTTATTTGTTCATAGTCATTATTTAATCTGGCGAATATTTTCCTCAATTTCAGCAAGACCGAGCGATTGTGCTCTAAGGTTTTTTTATAATAATCTGGCTTGGTTTCTTTGAGTTGTATTGGAAACAATTTGCAGTAATTATGCTTATATTCGCGTTTCGCATAATCCCACTCAGGATATAAATGATGGAACTGTTCGGTGTTTTTGTCTGTGCTTTCCGCGATGGTAGCATTTCCGGAAAATTCCGCCTGGTACACCGAATGTACCGGATCGTCCACGCGCACCATATGTTTGAGGTTGTAATCATTGAGGGCCTCTGAGTCTTCCTTCAGCGAATCATCACCATCAAAATCTCTCCATACTCCATTGAACTCATCCACGGTTTCCACCTTTTCGAAGTTATGGGTGAGC
This sequence comes from Cytophagales bacterium, assembly GCA_024643455.1. Classification (GTDB taxonomy): domain Bacteria; phylum Bacteroidota; class Bacteroidia; order Cytophagales; family Cyclobacteriaceae; genus JAAUQL01. Next base: position 4,207 of record JAHEMV010000072.1, on the reverse strand, counting down.
ATATATTCTTCCTGTGCCTTTTTATCTACAGTCACGACCTCCACTTCATCGGCTTGACGGGCCTTCATTACAGTTTTGGCTTTCAACTGATTCGATTTGAAAGCTTTGTCACTGGTATTTTTTAACTTTTCTGACTTGTTGTAGTGCTCTGAGTTTTTCATCCATCGCCCATAAAACCAGGATAAATCAGCAATTTCAGCCGGTTCTTTTGTTTCATGTATTTTTTGCCATTCAGCAAGCAAATGATCATAAATATCCTTCAGTAAAGGAAATTCGTCGAATAATTTAGTTAATACTTCAACAGAGGTTTCCAATGCTTTCTGTTGCGATTCCTGGGTAGAATGCGTTTCGAAGTGTGACCAGTTGTACCTCAATTCTTTTTGAATAGACAGGTAAAACATCCTGAAAATATAAAACTGAAGGTTAAGTTCTTCAGATGGGAAAAGGGTAATCTCTTTTGGCAGGAAAAAAAGGTTGTCTTTCCAGCCACCCTCACGCTCCGAGGAAAAGATTTCGATTGATTCAGCACATAAGGCACGGGACAAAATCACAAATCTGGAGCTGACTTCTTCCAGATTTACAGCATGAGTAGCATTTTCCAAACCTACCTGCCTTCGCTTACTGAAGTAGTCAAATACTTTTTTAAATAAAAGCTGATCGAGTTCCATAATTAATAGCTGATAGCCTATTAGTGAAAACTAAAAGAAAAAGCCTTTCAGTGACAATATGGCCAATTGGTATTTTTTATATCATTAAACTGGTCATATCTTTCAGTGCAGCCAGTGAATCTTGGTCATCTGTTAATGGCTCCACAATAGCAACCTCCACTGCAAGCCGTTTGCCCAAACCGGTGTGGATCAGCTTCCCGGCATCTACCAGTAATCGAGTAGATACAGTTTCAGCAAGGCCCATTTCAGTCAGGTTTCGGATCTTATTGCCAATTTGCACGAGTCGTTTGGCATCAGCCTCATCCACACCTGTTTCAGCAACAATGATTTCCGCCTCCATTTTTGCATTGGGATAGTCAAATGACATGGAGATAAAGCGCTGTCGCGTGGATGGTTTCAATTCCTTAAACCCTTTCTGATATCCGGGATTGAACGAAGCCACAAACATAAAATCTACGTGAGCCAGAATTTCCTCACCTAATTTATCAAGATATAATGATCGCCGGAAGTCTGTAAGAGGGTGAACTGCTACAATCACATCCGGGCGTGCCTCGGCAATTTCATCAAGATAAATGATGGCACCTTCCTTCACCGCCTTGGTCAACGGACCATCTTTCCAAACCGTTTCAGTTCCTTTGATAATGTATCTTCCGAGTAAATCCGTTGCAGAAGTTTCTTCATGACACGCCACTGTAATCAATGGTTTTTTCATCCGCCAGGCCATGTGTTCAACAAAGCGGGACTTACCCGTTCCAGTCGGACCTTTGAGCAAAAAGGGCAATTTATTTTTAAATGCATGCTCAAACACCTCGATCTCGTTGCCAATGGTTTTATAATATGGTTCATTTTCTATCAGCATGATTTTTCTTTATTTCTTATAAAAAAGGCCAACCCGAATGAGCTGGCCTGTACTAAATTTTGTTTTTAATTAGATGATCAGGCGGTTTTCAGCGCTTCAAATTGTTCTTCGGATTGCAGTGCCTCATCTGTAGGTTTGCCAAATTTTGTAAAGTTAATGATGAACAAAACGATGCCCGTTGTAAACAAAGTAGCTGCCAGAATCAGCACAAAGAAATGTGGTTTAACCTCATTAGCAACGGTCATGAAATCATATCCTGCTATTCTTTCTAAATAAACCTGGGCTACACCGGCAGCAGCAAAAGCAGCAGTCATAGCAATCATACCAATGTTTGCGCACCAGAATGCTAAATGTCCGATTCTATTATCAAATATATTTCGACCAGTCATCAAAGGCATGGAATAACTTATGATAGCCAACACCAAGGAAGCGTATGCTCCCCAAAAAGCAAGATGCCCGTGCATAGCAGTCACCAATGTACCATGCGTATAAAGATTTACACCAGGCAGGGTATGTGCCAATCCAAGTAAACCTGCTCCGAGAAAAGATACAATGGCAGTACTCATCGTCCAGTAAAGCGCGAGCTTGTTTGGATGTTTTTTGTTTCCTTTGCGGTACATTTGTACAGCAAAGACGGTCATTGCCAGGAAGGCCAAAGGCTCCAATGCAGAGAAGATTCCACCAATCATCAGCCAGTAGCTTGGTCCTCCAGTGTAGTAATAATGGTGTCCGGTTCCGAGTATTCCCGAAAGGAAAGTCAAACCAACAACCACATAAAGCCATTTCTCAATCACTTCTCGATCCACGCCGGTTAATTTGATAAGCAAATACGCCAGAATACCCCCCATGATCAATTCCCAAACACCCTCTACCCAAAGATGCACCACCCACCATCTGAAGAATGAATCGACAGAAAGGTTGTCGAAATAAATCATTCCCGGTAAGTACAGGAGGGCCGCAAAAACCAATCCCATAGTAAGAACCCATGAGGTAGTTGTTTGCTGTTTTCCTTTTAATAAAGTCATCAGGATGATTACAAGAAACAGAATTACATTTCCTGCTACAAGGTAGTCCAAAGGTCTGGGTATTTCTAGGAATTTTCTTCCTTCCCACCATCCAACATGGAATCCTGCAACTGCAATGACACCTACGATTGCAAAACTCCAGAATTGAAGCTTCGCCAAGGGAACAGACCATAACTCACGATCAGATTCATCAGGAATAATAAAATATGCTGCTCCCATAAAACCCGACAAAATCCATACTACCAGCAGGTTTTTATGGGTGGCGCTTGCTGCGTTGAAAGGAATATAATCATGTAATACGTCAAATCCCATATGGGCAAAACCCATGATAAATCCATAAATAATTTGCAATACCAGCAACAACATGGCTAATGCAAAAAAGTGATATGCTATTTTTTGTGATGTAAATTTCATAATTCTTTAATTTTAAAAAGCCAGGTTAATTAACAGGTTGCAGTGGTGGAGGCATGCTTGGTGGAGCTGGAAATCCGTTAAGATTTGTCTTGTCCATCCACTTTAAAAATGCTACCAGTCCGGCAACTTCATTTTCAGTAAAATTATATTTTACCATTTTTCGTCCTCTGAATCCCCATCCTTCAGGTGCAGTAAGAACGGCCTGGATATAAGTTTCTCCTCTTCTTGAGTAAACGCGGGTAAGCTCCGGAGCATAATATGCGCCTTCTCCCATGATCGTATGACAGCCCATGCAATTGTTATGATCCCACAGTTGTTTGCCCAATCGTACCTGATCAGTGATTTCGCTAGCATTTGTGTTTTCTGGGATTCCAACCATTAGTGAATGCACAGATATGCCAACAAAAATCAGCATAAACAAAATCGTTCCTCCAAGGAAAAATATTTTCGCTTGCTTTTTAGATAACATAAGTTAAAAGTTTTAGGTGTACAGTTTCTTTCATTTCCTGCTTCAGAGTAAAATGAATATCGGAAACAAATATTCACTTGTTTTTAAATTGCTCTTATGATTTCGATCATAGAGCAGGTGTTTGTAGATAAGGGGGAAATTGAATATTTATCTAAAAAATAAATCAACTTTGGATTTTAATCCTAAAATTTCGCTGATTCAACAACTCCTGTATGCGATTACCTCTCAATTAAATCAATTGACAAAAATTTATAAAAAATCCCGGCCCAGAATTGAGCCGGGATTTTTAATTTTACTTAGTAGGTTCCAATTCCTTGATGATTTCTGTGGTATTACCTTCTTTATCCAGTAAATACACCTCGTCAAAATTGGCATTTTTCAATTGGTTGAATTGGGTCGCAGCATCTCCGACTACTACGTAGATCATCTTGTCGGGATGAATATATTTCTGCGCCAGCTCCTTATGCTGTTCCAGTGTCATTTTACGGATGATGTCTTCCTCATTTTTTTTGTAGTTTACATCCCATCCATAGGTACTCATGGTTGTGAGCAGCCCCATTTTTGACCAGAGCGTTTCCATAGCCCTCGCATTGGATTTGATCAGTGAATTCTTGGTAAACTCCAGGTCATCCTCATTGATGCCTTCGCGGTATTTCTCCATTTCTTCCTTGAATATTTTCACAGATTCATAGGTTGCGTTGGTTCTTACACTCGAAGATGCTGCGAAGGGCCCGCGGATTTCTGATCCATCAAAATAGGTATTTGCTCCATA
>JAHEMV010000071.1 GCA_024643455.1 Cytophagales bacterium | reverse complement strand
AAACGAAAGGAAACTTTGAAAGGATCCTGGATTTTACCCCTCCAAAAAATACGGATATATTTGTAGTTAACGCATTTGGTCTGAATACTTCATGGGAAAAGAGTAATAATTCATTTATTACGAAAAGTGATTTTTATAATGCAAAAGGAGAAAAAATTGAAACACAAACTCTGAATTGGGATGGAATAAATATCAGTATGAATGAAAATGACGATTATTCTTTTATCGAATTTCCTTTTGAAGGAGAAAACTTTTTCTTCTCAGTAATAGTGCCCCAGGATTGGTCAACTATAAGTGACTTGATGCATTCATTTTCTGTAACTGATTTTAAAAATGTGCGGGAAAGTTCCTATGCTGTAAAGGCAAATGTAAGTTTACCGGATATCAAATTCGCCAATGATAACCCGTTGAAATCAACACTTACAAAAATGGGATTAGGAGATATTTTTTCACAGTCGGCGGATTTGTCACCTTCTTTTATCGAAACAAACAGACAAATTTCAGAAATCAATCAAAAATCCATGATCAATCTTGATCCTGAAATTATCACAAAAGAAGTACGTTTATCATTCACCAATCTAAATCTAAAAGCATTATCCGTAAATAAGCCCTTCCTTTATTTTGTAAGAGACAAGCATACAAAAACCGTCCTTTTTGCAGGGTATTACGCCAGCCCGGCTAATTAATTTATTCTTTTAAATTTCAATTTTTCATTAGACTGTATTTTAATTATAACCTATTTTTCCCGTCAGTATTTAGGCAATAAAAACAGAAAAATAATATCATCGTATTTTTGCTGGCAAGACAATCTGTAAGGATTAGATTTTACTACACTAATAATTTCGAAATTATTGCTGTAGTGACGAATAGATATTAATTTACCCATATAAAAAGAACCATCCATATGAAGATATTTAATGTTGATCAAATTAGACGGGCAGATCAATACACAATTGAACATGAACCCATCAAATCCATAGACCTGATGGAACGAGCCTCAATTGCTTTTGTTGAATGGTTTGAATCTGAATTTGAGCCTGGCCGTAAGGTGTTTGTGTTTTGTGGAACTGGCAATAATGGTGGGGATGGCTTGGCGATAGCACGCATACTCGGTAAAAAGAATTGGGAGGTCGTAGCCATTTCGGTTTGTAGATCAGCTAAACAATCGCCTGATTTCACTATAAATTACCATAAACTGGCTGAAGTTCAGGAACTGTCTAATATCGAAAATTCAGATGATCTCCTCTTCGATGTTCATGAATCCGACATTATTATTGACGCTATTTTTGGATCTGGACTCACCAGAGCCATCGAAGGAATTTATGCAGAAACCATAGATTTTATCAATAAATCCCGAGCTACAATTGTATCCGTGGATGTGCCTTCGGGTTTATTTATAGATGATGTATCACCAAAAGGTGCAATTATCAAAGCAGATTTGGTGATAACATTTCAGCAGCCAAAGCTTGCATTTTTACTGTCAGAAAATAGTGCGTATTTAAAAGACTGGGTCGTCGCAGATATTGGTTTGCACCCTGATTTTTTGCATGAAACGGATGCCAACTACATTTATATTGAAAAACCATTTATAAAATCCTTATTAAGAAAGAGAACCAGGTTTGAACACAAAGGCAATTTTGGAAGGGCATTGATCATCGCAGGGAGTCATGGCAAAATGGGCGCTGCTGTGTTGAGTGCCAAAGCATGTGTGAAAACCGGAGCAGGATTAGTGACTGCACATGTCCCAGGCTGTGGATACCAAATCATGCAGACCTCCATTCCGGAAGTCATGGTCTCGGTCGATTACAATAAAAAATTTTTAACCGGAATCCCTGACATTAGTGAATATGATAGCATTGGTGTTGGTCCTGGAATCGACAAAAATATCGAAACCTATGAGATGATCACGCAATTGCTGACAAATTATAAAAAACCCATTGTGCTCGATGCCGATGCCCTCAATATCATCGCAAAGGAACCGAGTATGATGAAAATGCTACCAGCAGGCTCGATCCTGACTCCGCATCCTGGCGAGTTTAGGCGCATGGTAGGTTTCTGGAATGACGACTTTGAGCGATTGGAACAACAGATAATTATTTCAAAAGAATACAATGTCTATATCGTGTTGAAAGGGGGACATACCTCTATTTCTACACCCGAAGGAAAAGTCTACTTCAATTCCACCGGAAATCCCGGCATGGCCACCGGAGGGAGTGGCGATGTACTTACCGGAATGATTACATCCTTACTCGGCCAGGGGTATAGTTCACTGCATGCTGCGCTATTAGGGGTATTTCTGCATGGATTATCTGGAGATGTGGCCTTGGATTTGCTGGGAGAAGAATCCCTTTCGGCCAGTGATCTGATCAACTATTTGCCCCAGGCTTTTATGGAAATTAAGGAATAATCCACACGTGCATACTTGTATCAAACTAAAACACGCTCAATACCCGTATTTTTCTTTCCATAGTGACTGCATGCGCTTACGCATTTCATTTTCGCGCGCATTGTCTCCCGGATCATACAACTTGGTTCCTGAAATTTCGTTTGGTAAATATTCCTGAAACGCGAAGTTCCCCGGATAGCTGTGGGCATATTTATACCCTTTCCCATAATCCTGATCCTTCATCAGTTTGGTGGGGGCATTGCGTAAATGGAGTGGAATAGATAAATCACCAGTTTTTTGTACCAAATCCTGTGCGTCTTTTATAGCCATATAAGCCGCATTGCTTTTTGGGGAACACGCGAGATAGGTAGTACACTGCGAAAGAATAATCCGCGACTCCGGATACCCGATCATGTTCACTGCCTGAAAACTTGAGGTAGCTATCACAAGGGCAGTTGGATTGGCATTCCCGATATCCTCCGAAGCAAGTATCGTCAACCTCCGCGCGATAAATTTCACATCTTCCCCACCTTCAATCATCCTTGCCAAATAATACAAAGCCGCGTTTGGATCGCTCCCTCGAATGGATTTTATAAATGCGGAAATAATATCGTAATGCTGCTCCCCGGATTTGTCATACAATGCTACTTTTTGCTGGGCGATCTTCATTACCGTTTCGTCATCGATCACGATATCACCACCATGCAATGAATCCACAACTAATTCAAAAATATTCAACAGTTTTCTGGCATCGCCTCCGGAAAGCTTCAGCATAGCTTCCGTTTCTTTAATCTCAATTGATAGCCTGCTGAGCTGTCGATCTTTTGTCTTGGCAATTTCAAGCAATTTCAGCAAGCCGGATTTATCCAGTGGTTTCAAAATATACACCTGGCAACGGGACAAAAGTGCCGCATTGACCTCAAAAGATGGGTTCTCTGTAGTTGCACCGATAAGCGTGATGATACCCTTTTCTACCGCTCCCAAAAGGGCGTCTTGCTGGGATTTATTGAATCGATGAATTTCATCGATAAACAAAATCGTTCGTTGAATTCTGCCAGCTTTGTTGATAATCTCCCGAACTTCCTTTACTCCTGCACTCACTGCACTTAGCGTGTGAAATGGAGCTTTAACCTGATTGGCAATAATATTGGCCAGTGTAGTTTTTCCTACACCAGGCGGTCCCCAAAAGATCATGGAAGGCAATGTGTTTGAAGTGATCGCGCGTCGCAAAATAGCCCCTTCCCCAACAAGATGATCTTGCCCGATGAGATCTTCCAGGGCTGTAGGTCTGAGTCTTTCGGCAAGGGGTAAGGACTGATCAAGCATAATTGTTTATATTTTTTAAAACCAGCATTTGACAAAACGCATTTTACTACTCCATGGACTCCATTAAATTAATCTGGGATAGGCCGTTTTTTTTCTGAAATCAAAAATAATACTAAAAAACAAGCAAATAAATTCTCCGAAAAAAAAGCTGCTTTATGTAAATATCAAGACAAATTAAAGTTATGCATTTAATTATTTTTCAGTATTAAATATTGTGTTTTGGCAACAAAATCAAATATATATCTATTATTTGTGTTTTTATCAAAATTAACTCAATTTATGTATTTGATGGATAATATTTAATTTTTATATCCATATTCAGTCGTATTTACGAAATACAGCTCATTATACTTGGAAAAAACACCCAATATTAGTTTTATTTGCAAATGCAATCTTGTGAAATAACTTAATTCACATGACGTTTTAAATTAGGAAAACAAAAAACCGAAGATTTACTCTAACTAATATGCTTGATCAACATATCTGGTTAAAAGGCCTCCCTCAGGAGGCTTTTTTATGCGTTATGGATTTTATGCCTTTTTCAACATGTTCCATCATGTCATCATGAATATCCAGATGCGTAACCATACGAATACTATTCCCTCCAAATCCAAGTGCCAAAATCCCTTGCTCTTTCAGCTGATCTAAAAAATCGCTGACTGAAACTTCATCCTTCAAAGAGAAAATCAGGATGTTTGTATCAACCGGTTCAATTCTGGAAACCAAAGGACAGTTTTCAAGCATTTTTGCAATTTGCCTGGCTTTTTCATGATCCTTTTTTAAGCGATTAATATGATGATCCAAAGCATAAATACCAGCTGCCGCCAGATACCCAGCTTGTCGCATCCCTCCTCCAAATACTTTACGGATTTTTCTTGCCTTCCAAATCGTTTCTTTTGTACCGAGTAATAAAGACCCAACTGGCGCACCCAACCCTTTTGAAAGACATACTGAAACTGTATCGAAATACTTTCCAATTTGCAATGGATCATCGCCTGTTTCGATTAGCGCGTTGAATATCCTTGCGCCATCTAAATGCATCAATAATCCATGAGCCTTACACACTTTATGGATGGAAATAATTTGATCCATTGTATAGCAACTTCCTCCACCCTTGTTCATCGTATTTTCCAGGGCAACAAGCCTCGTTCTTGGATAATGGATTTCATCGGGTTTAATTTTCATCCGTACTTGTTCGGCGGATATTCTCCCTCGGTCACCATCGATCAACTCAACAGAAACCATGGAATTGTAGGCGATTCCACCACCTTCGTACAAATAAATATGAGCACCTTTATCGCATATCACCTCGTCCTGAGGCTGGGTCAATGTTCGAATGGCAATCTGATTGGCCATGGTTCCTGAGGGACAAAATAGCCCTGCTTCCATTCCCAGCATATTAGCACATTTCTTTTCAAGGGCTATAACAGTTGGATCTTCCCCAAAAACATCGTCACCAACTTTTGCAGACATCATGGCATCGAGCATTCCGGGAGTGGGCCGGGTAACGGTATCACTTCTTAGATCAACGATCATCGTATTATTATTCATAGTTCAAAAAATTGTATTTGTGCCAATTTAATAAATGATTAGTTTTGGTAATGTAAAAAAGAGAAATCAATGATCAAAAGAAGAAAATTTATCCAATCTGCCTCGTTGATTGTTGCTGGAGCCTCGGCTCTTGGTTATACAGCATCTCAAGCAAAAAATCGTATTATTTCCATGGACAAAAAAACTAAAAAAGGCATGCTACAACACAATGTATTTTTCTATTTGAACAATGAAGTAAGCGCAAATGAAAAAAAAGCATTTGAAAAAGGAATGCGCGATTTTCTTTCTAACGTCAATGAAATTGAAAAATGGGAAATTGGCGTTCCAGCTGGAACAGAAGATCGTGATGTAGTAGATCATTCGTTTGATTATGCGCTTTTTGCCTGGTTTACTTCTTTAGAAAATCATAACATTTACCAAAAACACCCTGCTCATGCCAAATTTATTGAGGACTTCTCCTCGTTATGGAAGACTGTAAAAGTGTATGATGTAGATTTAATTTAGGTCAATTTAATTTTCTAACAGGCACATTAAAAAGTTAAAATCACGATTTACTTACAAAACCGTTTAATGGAAAATGCGGCCTTTTTATCTCCTAAATCCATCGCCCGCTGCCAGTCTTCACAGGGATTATCATCCAATGCATTAAATTGGTATTTTGTATTTCCGAGCACCCTCAAGTATTCTGGCCTTGAAGGATCAAGAGCCACTGCAGTTGACAAATCTTTGATCGCAGCAGTAAAATTCTCTCCATTAGCATAGCAACTCCCTCTGCTATAAAACGCATTAGCATCTTTGGGATTGATCTCAATGACTTTAGTATAATCTTTTGAAGCCTCTGCAAAATTTTCCATTTGCTCAAATAAAACAGCCCGGTTGAAATAATTATTCGGATTGCTCTCATCCAGGCTTATGGCTTGATTAAGATCTTTCATGGCATTTTCCATATCATCCACATAAATGAAAGCCTCTGCCCGATTGGTATAGATTTCAGGTTGGTTATTATCCAGTTTTAAACTTGCAGTATAGTCATTGATTGCCAATTGATACGATCCCTGTTTCATATGGCTGAGGGCGCGATTTTTAAACCCATCTTTTAAATTTATCCCCCCATTGATGGCCTTATCCAGATAATTGATGGCATATGGATAGTTATCGGTGTAAAAATAGGATTGTCCTAGAAAATATTGCAAAGCAGGCTTAAGCTCTTCCTGCTTTTCGAGACTGGTCAGATCCTCAATAACCCGAGGATAATTTTCCATTTGATAATAACATGTCCCCCGATTTTCAAATGCCCTTGTATAATCGTTTTTTAGTTCAAGGGCCTTATCATAATCCAAAATAGCTGCATCGTATTGCTCCATGAGTTGCCTGGCTTTGCCTCGGTTATTATACAAAAGATGATTTTCCACACCCAAGGCCAGTGCCTGGTCGTAATCCGTTATGGAGTTTTCATAGTCTTTAAGTTTGAATTTGCAATTCGCGCGATTAAAAAAAGCCTCACCATAATCCGGCTTCATGCTGATTACTTTGTTGAAATGCTGAATGGCTCCATTCACCTTATTGGTTTCATATTCCGCCACACCCAGGGTGTAAAAGATTTCCACCGTATTTCCTCCAGATTCCACTGCTTTTGACAAATCCGCAACTGCATGTTCATAGTCTTCCAAAGCAAAATAAGACATCCCACGGTTGAGGTACGAATCCAAATCTTTCAAGCCATCCTCAATTGATTTTGTCAGGTCGAAAGTTGCATTTTCATATTGACCCAAGTAAAAACTTGCATGTCCACGGCAGTAAAATGCTTTCTTGTAAGTTTCCCCTTTGCTAATGGCAATATTGAGTGATTCGATCGTTTTAGTATAATCTTCCAGGCTAAAATAGGCAATCCCAAGTAGGGTAAATATTTTAGTTTCTGCCTTGCCATTTTTTGCTACTTTACCCAAATCTTCAGTACATCCCACCCAATTTTGTTTGGCGTACTGGATCATCCCCCTGCTTTCAAGAGCAGGAATGTAATCCGGGTTGATCTCAATGGCTTTATTATAATCTGACAATGCACCTTCGCCATCGGCTGATTTCTCTTTGCATTTTCCCCGTAAGTCATAAATTATTTCATTGTTCACTCCTCGATTGATTGCTTCATTGAAAGCACTCATAGCTTTCTCACAATTTTCCATGGCATGGTATGCATAACCCAGGTGAAAATAACTTTCTCCCTGAGTATCGCCCATAGTGATCGCTTTTTCCAGATCCTTAATACATAATTCCGATTCCCTCATAAAATAATATGCATTTCCTCTGCTTGAATATGCATCCAAATCCATTAAGCCCTTTGATTCAGAGGCATTGATGTCTTCTACTACTAAATCATATTTTTTTAATTTGTAGTTGCATTGTGCACGCTCTATGTAGACTTTCCCGTTTTCCTCACCTAGTTTAACGGCCATATTCAGATCATCAAGGGCACCTTTAAAATCGCCATCAGATTTTTTAATGCTCCCTCTGTACCAAAATGCTTTTGGCTCGGTGGTCTCCATGCGAATTGCAGTATTCAAATCTTCCATTGCGCCGGTAAAATCCTTACTATCATACTTTGCCAGTCCAAGCATTGTATAAAGTTCCTTGCTTGTAGCGCCCATCTCTTTGGCCATCGTAAGCGAAACCAGAGCTTTACTAAAATCACCTTTTTCAAAATAACAGGATCCACGATTTACATACGCTTTTTCGTACTCAGGATTTACTTCAATAGCCTTGGTATAATCAGCAATTGCACCATCGAGATTCTTGATATTGTATTTGGCTTTTCCGCGATTGTTAAAAATGATCTCATCAGATTGTCCAAGTGAAACAGCTTTATCGTATTCGGCAATTGCTCCTTGAAAATCCTCATTTCTGAATTTTGTATTTCCCATCAGGTAATAAATCTCAGGATCCTTTGATCCCATGGAAGCTGCTTTTTGAAAATCATCAAGTGCTCCTTCGTCTTTAGCATTGTACCTGGCTTTGCCGCGCATCTCGTACAATTTCAATTCTGTAATTTTCAATGCTTCAGCCTGATCGAAGTCCTGGATGGCATTGTTGAAATCGTCATTCCCAAAATTGATCATCCCCCGAATAAAATAAGCCTGAGGTAGATTTTTATCCAACTCGATAGCTTTTCCCAAATCTGCTCTTGCTGCAGATATTTTATCCTGATTGTAATTGAGTAAACCAGAATAATAATAGGAAGTGACCTGGTTTGGTGATGCAGATTTTGCTTTTCCGAAAGCACTCAATGCCATATCAACATCGTCTTTCAAATATGCATCCAAGGCCTGAAGTAAAAACGGCTGAATTTTAAGCCCATTCCCAAATTCCGCAACTGATTTAGATGTGGTTTGGATATTTGCCAAACCTGCCATATTTGCAACAAAACTATTCTTTCCTGATTCATCGGTAGTAACTACCATACCCTCGACTTTTCCTCCTGAATTGATAACAGGAGCACCAAAAGTATTATTGTCTAAATTTCCTGAAAGCAAAACAGACTGACCATAACCAATGAAGTCCATTTTCTTAGCTACTTTTTCATTTAGCGTTTTTGTTTTTTGCACTCCGGATGAATAAATGATTTTGATGGATGTCCCTTCTGTTGATAAGTCATTCGACGAAGAAAGCCTTGATATTTTCGCACTGAGCATATTGTCCAGCTCAATCCTTGTAATACCTGTAGCAGGATCAAATCCATTTATTTTGGTAACACGATGAACGGTACTATCCTGCGTGACAATCTGTGCAAAGGCTCCATTTTTAAATACTACGGCATGAGTAAATCCATGATTCCCATCCATAAAAAATCCAGTGCCCTCATTCAGAAGTGTGCTGTCACTTTTGAAAACCTGGATATGAAAAACTGATTTCTCAGATTGGGCTATGGAAAAAGACCCAAAAAATAAAATGAAACTGATAATACTCAACGCAAATTTTATACACCTATTCATTGTCATCATTATTTGATTGTACATACCGGTAACCAAAAAATTGGAACCGCGACAACAAAGCAAATTTAAGTCATATTAATGAAAAATACTGATTAACAGCAGGTTATGAGTGCTATAAAATAAGGTTAAATGTTACATGGATTTTGGCAAATAAAAAAAGCCTGAATAAACATCCAGGCTTTTAATTGAAGATTCTATTTTTAATCTAAAATGACAGGCCAAAAGTAATAGAGTTGAGTTCTGGCCCTTTGTTTTTGGCAAAAACAGTGCTCAAATCGTAGTTGACAAAGATATCGACTTCGCCATATCCAAGAATAAATCTTGCACCATATCTCAAATTTTCAAGATAAAAATTATCCCTTTCTCTCAGTTTGCTTTTGTGACCAGTCTCTCTCCAGACCAGTTTTTGATAACTGTCAATTCTGTTTCCGATATATCCTCCTGCACCAATTCGCAGCCCATTTCTCCTATACCTGGTTTTTTTCTGAACAAAACCGTCATCATAGGTTTTTGTGCTTGTTCGATATCCAAAATCTAACATAGGTACAAAATGAGCATTAAGATGGGCCACGGTAAGTTTGCTTTTCGAAGACTGCATATTCACATCCCATTGATCGAATACCACCCCATCAACCCCTTCTACCAACCTGGTCCTTGGATCCTGAAACTTATAATTGTACCAACTGATCCCGGCTCCATAGTCAATAGCAAAAACTCCTGCTATGTGTGTTTGCCATGTAGGCATGAGTGCTACATACCATGAACCCCATGGTCGTACTGAGTATTGTTCGTTATTGGCGTCAGGGTACTGCCCATTTTCCAGGAAATTATTTATTCCAAAATCCATTCCTGAAACAAAGTCCGTTTTACCACCTGAAAATCTTCTGGCTTTTCGTTCATAGTTGTAATCACTTTTCCCCTCAGATTTCCCATTATCATCCCCAGAGTCTTCAAATTCATTTTCCAATTCACTAAATTCTTCTTTTTCAAGAGTATCCTTAAGGTATTTAGTCCCCTGATTATCCTGTAGAATTACTTTCTCAGAACTTTTCATCTCATCTTTAGACGGGACTTCGATGTCATTCAACATGGAGTTGATATCATACGCTTTTAATGCTTCCAGATCTTCTTTACTTTCGACCTGAATCAATATTTTACCTTTATCACCGAATTCAACCTCGATGGTGTCCTTTTCATTTATTTTTTCAGGAAGGTTTTTTGCTTGTACCAGTTGTCCTGCTATCAGCAGACAAACCGCCATGCTAATCATTCTATTTTTCATGTTATTTAATTTTCAATTTCCCTGTTCGATTTATTTATCAGTTTACCAAAATTCAATGCAAGTACGTCTTCTGTAGTGTTGCGCAACTTTGTTTTTCTTTCTGCAGTTAACAAATGCTCATCAGAGAATTCGGTGATTTTAGTTATTCCTTTATCCAGAATGTTTTTTCTGCCAGATTCAACCAGTTCAGATTGCTTGCCGGCTTTATATATTATTTTTACCTGAGGAAAGGTTTTTGCTTCAGCTACTTCAACACTTTTTTCCTCTTGAGCACTTACTTGATTATTTTCAGCAAGTACTTCTTCGTAGGGATCAATTGATTGAATCACTTCTTCATTTGAGACAACCAAGTCTGATTTTTTATTATCTACTTTTGCAATTTTGTTTTCCATATCAGGAACTGCCACACCAGGAACTTTGCTGTTTTGAGCTATTGCTTCCGTTTTTAGTTCCGATGGTTTTTCAGCCTTTTTTTGAATCGTTTTCATATCGGCAACCACTTGTGAAGTTTGATTTTTATCAACTTCCACTGAGGTTCTATTATCATTTTTTTCAGGATTATTTGTCTGATTATCGGTTAATTCAGGCGCTGCAATTGTGGATGGTTTTATGGATTTTGAACTCATTTCTGTGTTATGCGAAGTCACAAAATCCAGTGATCTAATTCCAATATATCCCAAGCCTACTAGCAATATGATGGATGCTGCAATAGAAAGCCTTTTACTCCATACTTTTTTCTTTTTAGAAGTTAGCTGCTCATTAATTCTAATCCATGCATCCATTGATGGTATTTCCTTATGAGCGGAAAGCTTGTCTCTAAATAATTTATCCAGCTTATTTTCCATCTTCGTGTTTTGTTTTCTTTTCCAAATCCTTCTCTACTTCCATCAGTTTCTTCTGCAGATGCATCCTGGCTCTGCTCAGTTGCGATTTTGAAGTATTTTCATTTATACCCAACAATTCTCCTATTTCTTTATGCGAATATCCTTCGATCGCATACAAGTTGAAAATAGTCCTGTAACCACTTGGCAACGCATTGATCATGATCATCAGGTCTTTTACTTCAAGGCTGGTTGATAAGGTGTCAAAATCCGGTTCTTTATCAGCAGCCTCAATTTCTACTTCCAGGTACATCGCTTTATTTTTTCTAATATATCCGAGTGCTTCATTGATCATTACCCGCTTCATCCAACCTTCAAAACTTCCCTTTCCTTCAAAAAGATCAATTTTTGTGAAAACTTTCATAAACCCTTTAATCATCACATCCTCAGCCTCAAGTGCCCCTTTGACATATCGCCTGCACATCCCTAACATTAATGGAGCATAAGCTTCATAAAGCTCCCGCTGGGCTCGTGCATCCTGCTTTTTACATGCTTTGATCAGGTCTGCCTCTTTAGTACTTTTTTGAATTTGAAGCTTCATTTAAATCGTTGTACAATCAGTAGATGCAAATTTAGTTTTGCACGTTGCATTGGGGTTTAACTATTTTATATAATTCATTTAATCTCCTGTAAATCAATACGAAAATTATTAATAATACGCCTTATAATTAATCAATATCTCCACTTCGGTAAAGCTGCCCGAATTAACCGTTACCGGATTTATGTAATTCTCGCCATCATATTTATTGGCGAATAATCCTTCATTCTCCATAACAAAAACGGAATATTTCCCCGGCGGTAGAATTACTTTAAATTTTCCATCCTTATCGGTGGTAACCTTTTTAATCAATTCAGATCGAATACCCTGAAAAAACACACCCTGTTTCGGTTCCGCATCATGGATTTTTATGGCTTTATAAATATAAATCTCTCTTTGAATAGGCGCCCCTTTCGATCTTTCGATATAAGTGGAATCACCAATTGCGGGCATAAGATTCCCTTCGACCCATCTGACAGTTCCTGCAATCCCCTGCGCTCCTGATTGCCTTTGAAGCATGCACCCACTGAAAAGCAAAATTGACATCAGTAACACTAATTTTTTCATGATCTTTTAAAAATAAAATGACAGAAAATACAATTTTGTGACAAGCTGTCAGCAATTACGTAACGAAACAAGCCAAATCTCCATTGGAATGAAATTTGTCCAAATGGCGTCAATCAATAGTCGAAAATATAAAAGTTAAGATAATGCAAGAAAAAGGAACAATTTCAATCCACACCGAAAACATATTCCCGATCATCAAAAAATTTCTCTACTCAGACCATGAGATTTTTTTACGAGAACTGGTTTCCAATGCAGTGGATGCGACACAAAAATTACAGAGACTTTCCTCTATTGGCGAATTTAAAGGCGAACTTGGTGAGCAAAAGGTTGTTGTTAAGGTAAACAAAAAAGCCAAAACAATTTCCATTCTCGACAATGGACTCGGGATGACTTCGGAAGAAATTAAAAAATACATCAACCAGATTGCCTTTTCCGGGGCCACTGAATTCATTGAGAAATATAAGGACAAAGGGGATGCCTCGCAAATAATAGGTATGTTTGGCCTTGGTTTCTATTCTGCCTTTATGGTTTCCAAGCAAGTGGAGATTATTACTAAATCCTATCAGGAGGGTGCTGAATCTGCCCGCTGGATTTGCGATGGCAGTACCGAATTTGAAATAACAAAAGCAGACAAAAAAGAAGTCGGCACCGAGGTAATTCTCCATATCGATAAAGACAATACTGATTTCCTTGAAGATTACAAGATCAGGGAAATCCTCAAAAAATATTGTAAGTTTTTGCCTGTACCAATCGTTTTTGGCGAAAAAGAAGAAACCCTTAAAGATGAAAAAGGTGAAGTCATCAAAGACAAAAAAGACAATCCGAAAACCAAAAAAGTCGATGATGTAATCAACAACCCGAAGCCGCTTTGGACAAAATCTCCTAGTGAATTAAAAGATGAAGATTATCTGTCGTTTTACAAGGAGCTGTATCCTTTCTCGGAAGATCCGTTGTTTTGGATTCACCTGAATGTAGATTATCCATTTAACCTGACTGGAATACTTTACTTCCCAAAGATCAAAAACGACTTCGAGATCAGTAAAAATAAAATACAGCTTTATTCCAAGCAGGTATTCATTACCGATGAGGTAAAAGATATTGTCCCGGAGTTTTTAATGCTTCTTCATGGTGTCATTGATTCGCCAGACATCCCTTTGAACGTTTCCCGAAGTTACCTTCAGGCTGATGCAAGTGTAAAGAAAATCAATACTCATATCACCAAAAAGGTGGCTGATAAGCTTGGAGAGCTATTTAAGAAGGACCGTGAATCATTCGAAAAGAAATGGGAAAGCCTGAATCTGTTCGTAAAATACGGCATTATAGCAGATGAAAAATTCTATGAGAAAGCCAAGGATTTCGTGTTGTTGGAAAATGTTGATGGTAAGTTATTCACCTTTGATGAGTACAAGAAAAATATAGAAGTTAACCAGAAGGATAAAGACGAAAGCTTTGTATATATCTATACCAATGACAAACACAAGCAAGACACGTATATCCAGTCTGCGAAAAAAATCTCATTGGATGTGTTAAGGCTGGACGGGCCACTTGACAATCACTTTGTCAACTCCATGGAAATGAAGATTGAAAAAAGCAAGTGGAAAAGAGTGGATGCTGATATTGCTGCCAAACTTGTTGAAAAGGATGAAAAAAGCGAAAGTGTGCTTTCAAAAGATGACGAGGAAAAGATCAAGAAAATTTTTGAGGATGCCATCAATGATAAGAATTACACAGTGCAACTCGAAGCGCTGGCCACAGATGAATTGCCAGTAACACTGATTCTCCCGGAATTTATGAGAAGGATGAAGGATATGCAAAAAATGGGCGGCGGGTCACCATACATGA
>JAHEMV010000516.1 GCA_024643455.1 Cytophagales bacterium | reverse complement strand
GATCGTAGAAACCGTACAATGGGGCGAAGTTTATGGAGAGCATTGGGGCTGTTATTCCAAAGGCTGGTTCAACTGGTACAGCAGGGGTTACACACCTGCCGGCGTTGAAGCCTGGAATGGCATTCGTGGACTGGATCTGTTGAGTGAATTACAAGAGGTTGATAAGGATAAATTGGGGGTGACCGGGATTTCGGGAGGAGGTGCACTGACCTGGTATATTGCTGCCATCGATCCAAGGATAAAAGCTGCAGCTACGGTTTGTGGAAACAGTACCCTGGAATCACAGATCTGTACACGTACGGTCGATGGACATTGCGACTGTATGATGTTCATCAATACCCATCAACGGGATTTTCATGACCTCGGTGCGCTGATCGCTCCCCGGCCATTATTTATTGCCCAGGCGGACCGCGATGGATTGAATACTGTTGAATCTTCACATGAAGTATATGAATCTCTGAAAGGTTTTTATTCCTTGTTTGATGCAGAAGACAATATTGACTTTATTAGCACTCCCGGTGGGCATTCCTACCATCCCAATTCCAGGAGGGCGATTTTTTCATTTTTCATCAAACACCTGATGGATAAAAATGTGGCTCCTGAAGAAATCGACGATGTCAATGAGTCACCTGAAGCATTATTGTCAGAGGAAGAGTTGAAGGTATATATCGATGACGCACCTGTAGATGATATTACCAAAACCATCCAGGATTCCTTTATTAAAAAAACAATTCCTCCGGATTTTTCAAATGTTTCTGATTTGGAGAATTATCGGGACCAGGTCATCAAATCGTTAAAAGATAAAACATTTCATTCGTTCCCAGAACAGTCAGTGCCTTTTGAAGAAAAGCTTGTATTTCGCACACTTGACGATGCAGCATATGGAGCTGAGATATACAGTTTCAACACCGAAGAAGACTGGAGACTGAAACTGGATATCCGATATCGAAATCCACGTGATGGGAAAAAACCACTGATGATCGTACTGCGCAATCCGGACGAGCAAAGATGGGATTCCGAGGGATTCATTTCAGATTTGAATGATGACTGGAACATCGCTTACCTGGAAGTTCGGGGCATCGGAGAGACTGGCTGGGCGCCAGAACTTCAATGGCACGTTCGCCGGGCTTCAGCCTGGACAGGCCGGACGATCGCCTCAATGCGCGTATATGATCTGTTACGCACGATAGAATTTGTACGGGGTCTGCCAGATGTAGATCCAACGCAAGTCGGTATTGCCGCACGAGGAGAAATGGCTTCCATTGCACTATATGGTGCATTACTGGATGGTAAGTGTAAAACGCTTATTCTGCAAAATCCACCAGCCACCCAGGATGTAGCAAGCAATCCGGATGGAAGAGGTGAGGCGCTGGAAATGCTCAATGTGCTTCAGGTGACAGATGTGAATCAATTGCCTGCATTAATTTATCCGGCTCAGTGCAACATTATTGGAAATGTTCCTGAAACGTACCATTGGTCGAGGAATACACTCGAGAAGCTTGATTTGAATGATCAAATGATCATGGTAAATAATTTGGAGGAATTTTGATTGAATTACCGTTTTTGGATCATCTATATTTTATGGCCCTTGAAACCATATGTCTTATCATTATTTACTTATGAAATACTATTACATTCTCCCATGCCTTCCTACATAAATTTAACAGGATGTCACTATCTGGTTTAGCAGAAGGTTAAAAAGTCGATTAAAATTCAATAACTTAGATATCAACTCATTTTATCTCCGGATATGATCAAATAATGAAAAGAAGAAATTTTATCAAAACAAACCTCGCTGCAACTATGGCAATAACAGGATCAACACTATTCCCTGATTTTCTTCATGGAAAATCATCAGGCGATGATAAAAAATCGTATGCTCAGTACCTGAGAAACAGCGCTGTACCCAGGGAAGAGTTGGACATTTTCCTGAATGAAAATTCCTGGGCACAGTTTGATCCGGAAGTAGGATATATATTAGGCAACTATATGCCTCATGATGGGATTGATAATAGCTACACCCTGTCAACCGTCATGAAGGATGGCAAACGCACGAACTTGATCTATGCGGACAAACCCTGCAGGATCAACACCTACGGCAATAGTTTTACGCATTGCCACCAGGTGAGTGATGCCGAAACATGGCAGGAATACCTGGCAGGCCATCTTGGAGAACCCGTTCAGAATTTTGGCATGGGTGGTTTTGGTGTATACCAGGCCTACCGAAGACTTTTACGTCGCGAGAAAGTGGACAGGGATTCCAAATATGTGATCCTGTATATGTGGGGGGATGATTATGTGAGAAGCGTTTTTCGTTGCCGGTATGCCACCTATTACAAATCCTGGGATGATTATGGCGGATATATGTTTCATGGTAATTTCTGGTCAAATATAGAAATGGATCTGGTGGGAGGTAAACTGGTAGAAAAAGAGAACCGTCTGGGGACAAGAGAAGAGGTATATAACATGACTGATCCTGAATTTATGTATGAAAACCTTAAGGATGATTTGATGGTGCAACTTCATCTGGTGGCAAATAACCAGGTCAATTCAGACCTGGACGTGAATGGATTGAAAAAACTTGCAGAGATCCTGCAATTGCCTGAGTTGGATCTTTCTGATCAGGAAAAAATGATGTCTTCTGCGCGTATATTAAAGGATAAATACTCATTTGAAGCCACAAAAGATATACTGCAAAAAGCCAATAAATTTTGTACCGAAAACGGAAAGGAATTGATGCTTGTCCATTTTGACCCTTATGGGGTATTCAGACCCTTGGCAAATGGAGAGGTCCGCTACGACCAGGAAATGATGGACTTTATAGAGGAACACAATTTCCGGTTTTTCGATATGAATGAAATGCACCTGGAAGATTATAAAAAGTTCAACCTGACCATGGAAGAATATATGGACAGGTATTTTATTGGCCACTACAAACCTGCGGGCAATCATTTTTTTGCCTATGCCATTAAAGATGCTATCGTTGACTGGCTCAATCCTAAACCCATAACCTATCAGCAGGATGATCGTAAGCTGATTCGGTTCAAAGGATATCTGCAGGAATAAGCTGCTATGCTTGGGTAAAAAATTGAATTAATGGTATTCTTAATTTGTCGCCTGGATAACTCATTCCTCCCGAATGTGAAATGGAATATTGGCCACTGCTACATTGTTATTACCATCATGGGCATAAACAAACATCCTGAAACTGGCCCCTTTTTCAGCGGGTGTCATGAATTGTATTAATTTACCACCTTCCTGTATTTCCATAATGGCTCCTTCAACCGGAGCTGGCTTAGTTTCTCCATGTCCGGCATACGCTCCGAAATTTTTATTTTCGGGTACCAATTCCCATTCGATATTCAGTTCATCACCATCGGGATCATTTACATAGATACGCGCATAGTGAACAGTTTCGGCAGCCGCATCAATGTTGTCAAGGGCATTCATCCCATCGATCTGCAATGAATCGATTCGGGGTGTCCTGTTCCCGGGCCATTTACCAGTCCATTCATACTGCATCACTTCAACAGCTTCTTTCTCCGAACCGTCATCATGGAACATATTGTACCAGGTATGGGTCCGTTCCTGGCGGTTGCCCGTCCATAAAAAGACATACGACCCTATACACCATGGATCGGCCATGATCACCTTTTCATATCGCTCCTTATACACCCTGGCTTTTTCCGTGCTGGTTTCTTCGATCACAACACCCCACTTTGTGCTGGGTACTTGCCAATGTCCACTGGGACCCCATTCCGTCACGGCAAATGGTTTATTCCAGTGATATTCCCTGA
>JAHEMV010000070.1 GCA_024643455.1 Cytophagales bacterium | reverse complement strand
CTGGTACGACAACTCCTTCCACAGTTCCAAACCATAAATCTCCCCTTGGATCACCCAGGTTATTAATGATATTATAAAACGTTTCACTAATAGCATGATGTGATCGATCATTCGATTCCTGAAACCAGGGATTTTGTCCTGTGGCATCGGTCGTAAAAGAATTGAATATTAAGCTTTCAGAGTTATCCTTAAATGCGCCTACAATTGCAGATAATACATTTGTCGCCGAACCCTGAGGATCCTTTTTACTCAAATGATTATATAACCTGGCTTTTAATGCATGCGCAGCCATCAGCCATGAATCCGCATCACCACCGTAATAAAAATCTGCTGCACCAATTGTTCCAACTGATTCTTTTTGCAAATCGGCAATAGCCTCATCGAGCATATTTTGCATTCCTGTATAAACGGATTCCTGAGCATCAAAAAGAGGAGTACGATTTTCTCTACCCTCCAATGCTTCAGAAAATGGCACTTCGCCCCATAGATCTGTGGCAATACTATAATTATATGCCATTAGCACTTTAGCTATCCCGACAGCAGTCCAGTTTCCTTCTTCCTGTCCTCCATCTGAACCTCTTTCAATGATAATTTTCAAATCATTCAAAGCTCCAGCATAAAGCGAGTTCCATGAATTATTTCCAATAGTTGAGTTGATAGCGGTACGCTTGTCGGCAGTTTCTAACTGACCATGTACACCTGTGGTTTGCTCAACAAATACAGAGGAATACCATGCTAAATCCGTTCCAGAAACAGCAAAAGCAGTCTCTACATCCACCTGAGGTATTAATAACTTAATAGGAACTTCAGTTGGACTATTTGGATTAGTCCCAATTTCATCAAATTTATCATCAGAACATGAGTAAAATATACCCAAACTCAATATTCCGGTAAGTACTATTATTTTATTTAGAATTTTCATTTTCGAATAATTAATGCGTTACTAAAAGGTAATGTTCAGCCTGGCTCCAAAACTTGCAATCTGTGGAAATGCTACATACTCAATTCCCTGTCCATTCACTGCACCAGTAGTACTAGTTTCAGGATCAAAATTTGGGTATTCAGTCCATAAGAATAGATTTCGACCGATAAGTGAAAAACTCACAGCATCCATAAATGTATTTTCAAGCAATTTGGATGGTAAACTATAGCCAATGGACAATTCTCTAAATCGTACGAAAGTTGTCTCATGAACATGTGCCTCGTCAATCCCGCCCAGTACATCATTCCAATATTTTTCACCACGAACAATAGCAATATCATTTTCGCCAGTAACAACAAGGTTGCCATCACCATCTAAATATCCTTTTACCCCTTCCAATACAGCTGGTGTTTCTCGATCTTCAGTAATAGACAACATACCATACAATCGACCAAGCCGGTTATTGCCTGAATACATCTCTCCTCCTTGTCTCCAATCGATCAAAGCTGTAAGGCTAATCCCCTTATAAATAAACGTATTATTAAAACCCATCTCAAAATCTGGCTGGACATCACCAACTTTTTTTGCAACAGGATCCTGCAATGGCATTCCATGATAGGTATTCCCAGGCTCATCCAAAACCACTATATTTCCAGCGTCATCACGGAGATAACCTACACCAAATATAGATGGGTAAGTGCTCCCTTTTAGTGCCCGGATACTAGGTGTTTCGAATCCACCCAAATAAATATTAGAAACTCCAGGAGCCAATTCGATCACTTCATTCGTGAACTTTGTGAAATTGATTCCTATGTCCCATCTGAAATCTGAAACGACTACCGGAGTAATTGTCATCGCTACTTCATGACCATATGTTCTTAATTTTCCTGCATTGCGGAGTTCAGATTGATATCCTGAAGATGCCGCAATAGGCACTTCAAATATTTGTTCATCAACATCATCATTAAAATAGGTATAATCAATGCCTATTCGATCATTGAAAAATCGTAAATCGATACCAAACTCATAGGAAACTTTATTGAGTGGTTTCAAATCTGCAGACCTCAATACATCATCCTGTGAAAATGCATTCTGTCCTGCAAATGGAAACTGAATACCATCATTCAAAAATCCTCCGACTCCTGAACCTCCCTGAAGATAGATATTTTGGGTAGGGTATTCTTCCTCATCGTAGGCCTGTCCAACAGTGGCCCATCCTGCCCTGATTTTTCCAAATGAAATCACATTTGAATTTTCCATCAACTCCGTAAAAACAAAACTTCCTCCAACAGATGGATAAAAGAAGGATCGATTGCCTCTTGCAAGGTTGGATACTTTGTCATTTCTACCAGTTGCGGTTAAATAAAGAAAATTCTTATACGAAGCGGTAAAGCTTCCATAATACCCGATTACTCTTCGACGAAGGATTTCTTCTTCAGAAATTTGACTTTGCGTATTGGAAATATTATGGAATCCACCAATATCAAAACCAGAACCCCTAATCTTCATGCGCCTGCCATCAATATCATAAAACTCACTCCCCAGCACTAAATTAAAATTGAAATCTTCTGCTACCGTTTTGTTAAAAACAAGATTGAGTGTTGAGTTGATCTGACGGTTTGAAAAACTAAAATCAGTTAACTGACCTCCTGAAGGCGGAGATGTACGTCCACCTGTTTCCCCTGAGCCCAATTCATACACTTCTTTTTGGTTGTTAGTAAAATAATCAACTCCGACCTGATAGGTCAAAGTGAACCAGTCCAGAGGTTTATAATTCAAATTCAAATTCCCTATTAGCCGATCATTTATTTCATTAAAATTGTTATTTGCTAACGACCAGCGTGGATTATCCATTGCAGATCTATAGTGAATCTGCGTATAAGGATCACCCTCTATATGATATGGTGTCCCCCAAAGATCATACGTTCGAGGAGCGTAATAGGTAGTAAACAATGGATTTGAAAGATTACTTCCGCTTGGGATTTTATCTACATTAACCTGGCTGTACATCATTGTCCCACCGATAGTAAGGTCTTTATTTGCAACAAAATCACCTCGAAGTTTTCCTGTGAAACGGGTCATCCCCGTCGTTGGTATAAATCCTTTTTGATCGGTATAACCAGCGCTTACTGAATAATTACCTACATCACCACTTCCGGATACGCTTATATCAGCATTGTAGGTTCCTCCAGTTTCGAAAAATGGCGTTACATTATCATAAACCTGTCCGACTGTGGTCTCCCCTACATTATTTACATACTGACCAATTTCTGAAATTTTTGGCCCCCAAGACATGGAGGTTCCCAAATTGGTAACGCCTCCGTTTCCTTGACCATACGTACTTTGAAGTGAAGGCGTTTTAGTTACTACATCGGCCGTGTACGCAGTATTAAAATTGATAACTGCCTTACCTTTGTCCTTTTTTCCACTTTTAGTTGTAATGATAATAACACCATTACCAGCCCGTAAACCATATAATGCAGAAGCTGCAGGACCTTTCAACACCTCTATAGTTTCAATATCCGAAGGATTTATATCCAAAGACCTGCTTGATGCATCCGTACTGGATACCCGGTCCTGCGTGATATTATCAGTAAATACCGACCCGGATTCTACTGGCATACCATCGACAACCATCAAAGGTTGGTTATTCCCACTAAGTACTGAAGACCCACGAATGGTCATCAAAGTTGACGAACCAGGCATACCACTGGATTGTCGTACACTTAAGCCGGCGATTTTTCCTTGAAGTGAATTGGCCAAACTCGGCTGTTGAGATTGGGTGATCGCCTTACTTTCCACATTTTGAGTGGCATAGTTTAGTGATCTCTTTTCTTTCTCCAGACCCATTGCTACGATCACAATTTCATTGAGCTCAGTAAGATCTGGATTCATAATAATATCAATGATGCTCTGTGATCCTACCAATATTTCCTGAGTAGCCAGCCCGATATAGCTGAATTCCAGCATAGCCTCATTATTTGGAACATTAATAGCGTATTTTCCATCAATATCCGTTATTGTTCCGATGGTAGAACCTTTTAATACCACATTTACTCCGGGAACAGTTTCATTATCCTCGGATGATGTTACCGTTCCTGTTACTGTCCTCTCTTGTGCCTTTGCTGCAAACATCACAAAGCACAGTAACACGGTTAGATAGTGTAATTTGTGTTTCATAAAACCAAAATTTATTTGTTAGAAATATTTTAATAGATTAAAACCTAAGAATGCCTTGAATGACGTCATGTTATATTTTTAATATAAAAACGCATATAATCACCATACATTCAAATATAGTATTTAAACTTATAGTAATATGGTGACAATGAAGGAATTTTGGTATCCCCTATTATGGGTGATTTTTACCTTAAAAAGGGTGATAACGAAATCTCGGTTAGACAATCAATGTTTTTTGAAATTATTTTAAGCCTATTGAAGTTTATTGAATAATTTATCAATTGACCCCGATAATATTGGCCTATATATTTATTTTTTTTAAAAAAAACAAATTATTAGATCAGCTTATTTTTCCTTGCGATTTCAAGTGCATCTGCTTTGGTGTTAACCTGTAATTTGAAATAGATATTTTTGATATGCGATTTGACTGTTTCCTTATGAATAAAAAGTTCATCAGCAATAACGGTATAGCTCTTTCCTTTAGCGAGTAATTCTAATACTTCAGTTTCACGCGAAGTGAGTGGAGAATTTTGATTTTTCTGAAAAGACCCAACGACCATCCTGGCAATTTTACTGCTCATCGGTGCCCCACCAGTCTGAACTTCATCTATTGCATCCAATAGTCTTGAATGATTTGCATTTTTTGTAATGTAACCCGAAGCTCCAGCGCACAACGCTTCAAACACCATTTCGCTGTCTTCATGCACAGTGATAACTATTATATGAATATGTGGGCTTCGTTTCTTAATTCGCTGAATCCCCTCAATGCCACTCATGCCCGGCAGATCAAGATCCATTAGAATTACCTCTGGCATGTCATGATCCAGATTTTTCAAAGCCTGTTCACATGAAATATAGGCACCGACTACCGTGTGATCACTCATGCTATTGATAAGTAATTGCAAACCATCACGGACTACGTCATTATCTTCAACAATCTCTATTCTGTTTTTCATGAACGCTATTATTCATATTAATGAAATGAATACAAGTAACAATTATCTCGAGTACAATCTCTCCCCCAATCTTAGTGATTTTTTAAAATCTCTCCTTCAATTATTTGATATGTAGTCCTATAAATTGTCAAACGGTAATAAAGATTTTGGTTTCCTGGAAGTCAATTTCTTGAATCTATGGATATTAAGTCCTTTTTTTATTGAAAATAATATTTGTTATAATTAATGATGACCATTAAAAACAATGGCAAAAGGTTGTTACGATTCACTATTTGATTTACAAAATTATCAAACTATCGCAATTTGTATTTTCATCTTATCCTTCATAATCTTGATTTATAAGTCTAATTAAAACGTAATTAATAGTTTAACCAATCCTCGCAATCACAAGCAAATCCAATTATTATATTAAAATATCCCCCTTTTTAAGGGATTTACCAAGTTAGAATTATTCACAACCTTTGTTCAAAGTTAAGGGTTAGAGATCTTCCCACCGCCTGTAGAATCCTCTTCATATCCTCTTCATCGGCTGGGAAGATTTTTTTATTTTTTAATTCCTCCTGACTATTTAATTAAGATATCCAATAATGGACCTGAAAAATTTATACGTCAATCAAATAAAGTCGGTCCGGGATTAGCCTTCAAATCAAACATGGTTTCAATTTGTGATTTTGTGTTTCTGTTCGTTGATAATTCTGGAAGCTCATTTATCCCGTAAAACCCAGTTTCACTCGTTTCAATACCCGTCTTTAGACCGCCTCCAACTTCTTTGCATAAAAAAAACATTTTATATACATAATAAATTTCCGGCGGATGAGGGTGACATTTTTTATCGAAGACTGCTAAAAGTTTTTCAACGTTGACTACCAATCCTGATTCTTCAATAACTTCTTTTTCCATGACTTCTGAAGGAGTCATTCCAACATCAGCCCATCCGCCAGGAAGAGACCATTTCCCATCGATAGTTTCTTTGACTAGAAGTATCTTTTCACCACGAAATATTACTGCTCTCACATCTACCTTTGGTGTCAGGTAACCATTTTCCAAGTCAAAAATAGTATTTAGTTTTTCCATAGGCATGGATGAAAAATCAGTAATAATATTCTTGCTCAATTCCATTATTTGCTCATAGCGCTCGACGTCATATTTATTTTCCGTATAGGTCAGTCCTGCTTGTGCAATTGATTGAAGCTGTTGAGCAATATCAAGCCATTTGTATTTTTTATTCATATAATTCAACAATTTTTGTATCTGGAACAAAAATCCTAATTTTCACCAACAATGAACAAAATTTGAAAGAATTATGTTTATTTTTGAAATGTACCAAACACTTATTTGATTCCGATGCTCAACGAAATAAAAGAAATTCCGGATAAAGCAGAAAAAATTCTTTATGCTACAAAAAACATAAAACTCCCACTCAATGTGCCATATATTGGTATGGGTTCATCGTATTACGCCGCATTGGCAATGTACTATCAGGGACTTCCAATCCAGGCGTGCAGAGGATCAGAATATTACAATTATTTGTCTGGTAAAAAGGTTAAAGATCTTGGCGTATTGATTTCTCAGTCAGGAAGAAGCAGCGAAGTGATTTGGTGTAAGGATCTGTTCAAAAGGTTTTATGCAATTACTAACGTATTAAAGAGCCCTTTATGCGTTGCTACAAATCTGGAGCGCGTATTTCCTATTTTAGCTGGGACGGAATTGAGTTCATCCACAAAAACATATGTAAATACATTAATCACCCTGTACAATGGCCTAGGCATTGATCCAACGCTTGCCGTAAATTCGCTTCGTGACAAAATGTATGAATACGAAAATTGGGGTCGCCAAACTGCTGGATTAGTATATGAATTGATTCTTTCCAAAGGCTATAAAGGCAGTTATATAATTGGCAATGGACCAAATATAGGTACCGCTCATCAGGCCGCACATATTCTAAGTGAGTCAACGAAATATCCATTTATAGGCATGTCAGTTTCTGAATATGATCATGGGCCAAAGGAAACAGCCAAGGATAGTGTGGTTATAGTAATCAAATCTGATGGAGTGTCATATAGACGAACTAACAAATTATTTGAAATGGTAGAAAATGCCGGAGCACACGTTTTTTATTATGAAGATACGGATGTCCCGGAGTCATTGTCTCCAATAACTTCAGTGGTACCATTAATGTTCCTAACCTATTATCTCTCCAGGTTATTCAAAATTCCGAAACCATTTATCGTAGGAAATAAAGTTACCGAAGCATAAATATCATTTTATCGGTCTTTTCACATTTGATAACAAAGTCATTTACATGCAATTTGTAGGAGTAAAAGATTTTTTATTGCAACATCATGCTATTCCGATTGTGGATGTGCGGTCTCCTGGTGAGTTTGTAGATGGACACATCCTTGGAGCTTACAACCTTCCACTTTTTACTGATGAAGAAAGGGCCAAAGTAGGTACAGCATACACTCATGTTGGAAAATCAGAAGCCATCGAACTCGGTCTTGAAATTGTTGGACCCAAAATGAATGCGCTAGCCAAGAAAGCCAAATCACTAGCTGTATCAGGTAGATTAAACATCCACTGCTGGAGGGGAGGAATGCGAAGCGAAAAGATGGCATGGCTCTTCGATTTGGTAGGTATAGAAACCGTCGTACTTAAAGGTGGATATAAAGCCTTTCGACAACAATTAATGGATGATTTCCATAATCTGGATCGGCTAATAATTTTACAGGGCCCTACAGGAAGTGGAAAAACAGCAATATTGCATGAGTTAGAAAATTTAGGGGAACAGATTTTAGATTTGGAATATAGGGCCAATCACAAAGGATCAGCATTTGGTGCATTAGGAATGGGCGAACAGCCAACTACTGCCCAGTTTCAAAATGAATTGTATGATGACTTATTGAAATTGAATCCCAGTAAAAGAATATGGATAGAAAGTGAAAGCCTGTCAATTGGCCGAGTATATTTACCTCAGACATTGTGGGACGCAATGAATCGTTCCTCGGTGATTGAAATTGAAATCGAAAAATCGGTTAGAGCAAAACGCATTGTCAAAGAATACGGACACATTGATAAAAACCTGTTAGCCTCATCGATTGAAAAAATTCAATCCCGATTTGGTGGTGACAGGGTAAAAAAAGCATTGCTTTTACTCGATGAAGGCAGGCTGGAAGAGGTGACCATGCTTTTGCTCGAGTATTACGATAAATCCTATACCTTTTCGAAAAATAAGTATAAAGAAAAAGAAGTAGCCACACTTTCCAGTAATACTGGAGATCCTCTGGGAAATGCTATTAAACTGCAAAAAATTGCAGACGAGTTAAAATTATAATGAAGGAAATAAAACTGACACAATATTCCCATGGAGCGGGATGTGGTTGCAAAATATCGCCAAAGGTACTTGATGAGATTATCGCTAACCAAATTAGCGAATTTGAAGATCCCAATTTGCTAGTAGGAAACAGCACCAAAGATGATGCTGCCGTTTATGCTTTTGATGAAAAAACAGCCATCATTAGTACTACTGATTTTTTTATGCCTATTGTAGATGATCCTTTTGATTTTGGTGCAATTGCTGCCACAAACGCAATTAGCGATATCTATGCCATGGGAGGTGAGCCCATGATGGCGATATCAATATTAGGTTGGCCAATTGATAAATTACCTGCAAGCGTTGCCAGGGAAGTTGTAGCTGGCGCCAAAAGTGTGTGTGCCAAAGCATTAATAATGCTTGCAGGCGGGCATAGTATTGATACTCCGGAACCCATTTTTGGCCTGGCAGTAACAGGAAAAGTGGATAGAAATAATATAAAAACCAACGACAAAGCCCGAGTAGGCGCTAAGCTTTACCTTACCAAACCACTTGGAATAGGCATCCTAACAACTGCGCAAAAAAGAGGGTTACTCAAAGTAACTGATTTAGATACTGCAAAAAGCCTAATGTTAACTTTAAATAAAATTGGCCAGGAGTTGGGGAAAATCCATGGTGTCTCAGCACTAACTGATGTTACAGGATTTGGTCTGCTCGGTCATCTGATAGAAATATGCGAAGGCAGCAATGTTGCAGCATCAATAAATTTTAAGGAAATCCCGTTGATCGATTCTATTGATCAATATCTGGAAGAAAAATGCATCCCAGGCGGCACCAATCGTAATTTTGAAAGTTATGGTTATAAAGCTGGAGCATTGACACCTTACCAAAAAAATATTCTTTGCGATCCCCAGACGAGTGGAGGGTTATTGGTTGCTGTTGATCCCGAGGCCACAGAGATTGTCGAAAAAATATTCAAATCTCATGGTTTAGAGTTAAAAACTTTTGGTGAGATCACCGCCAAGCGGGATCCAATTGTAACAATAAATTAAAATTCTGACCAAAAAAAAGGCAGCCAACAAATGCTGGCTGCCTTTTTTAATTCATTTAATCTACAAGATCACTTCTTTACTCGACTTATCTATTGCTACCGTGAATTTGGTATCACAATCCCCATTTCCATAATTAACTGTTATCACTGATTTTTCAGGAATAGTGATAGTTTTAATTCCTGAAACAGGCAAATACACCGAATTTAATCTACATGATGTTTTAAAAACCAACGGCTCAACAATTTCCGTTTCATAAGTAACTCCCAATCGTGTCTTTCCTGAAGCAACACCTTCTACCTGCAATTCAAAAGTATTATAGGTTTCCCCGAATACAAGTGTAATTGTTCTGTCACTGGTCCTTGTTAGGTATGTATCGTCTGGCCAGATAATTTTTCCATTTATGGTTTCCTCAGTATAAACCAGAGAACTTGCATCTAAGCTCACATTGGTTAGAATCCTGGTTCCTTCAACTTTAATATCATCGATATAAAAATTTTGTAATACAGTATATATTTCAGAATCCTTAACAGCCCAATTGCCATTATATTCTACAACCACAACTCCTTTTCTTGTTCTTCCATCCGGACCTACACATCCGTCGCCAAAATCAATCTCCAAACGACCACTTTGTAAATTCCCGGAAAAAGCAACAGTCGCACAGGTCAATTCAGGATCACTATTTCCTGCAATCCTTCCTCCAGAAGTCGAATCATTGTATCGCATAGCCGAATAGGTAATCGACTCAATGACATCAAAGATATGTTCCGCAGACTCTTCCGACTCATAAGCGGCCTGCTCATCCTGCTCAAAAATTACATCATTCTTATTGCCATCACAGCTTATAAAAAAAAGAAAACTAACAGCCAATAAAAAACCTGACCATTTACTTCGAGATCCAACTGATATTTTGTCCATACTCCTTCTCATAATATGATTAAAAAATTTATTTAGTCTGTATGCCACTAATTTGTCTACTAGTAACCTTCTTTAAAATACAATTCGATAAATCAGCTGGCTATGTAAGATTTGCGCTTTTGAGTAGATTACCAAGCATGATAAAAAAATTAGAGTATTGATTATTAAAGCATTATAAAAACAACTTCAAGTAATACTTTTCTTAGATAAAATAAACTAAACAACAGATATTTGGCAATTCTGCTTCAAAAAGGTGACTTTGCCGTCATACCACTACACAAGACGCTAAAAAAATTCTTCCAAAATCTTAAATTTTCCGTCCTAAAGCGTATTCAATTAGTCTATTTCTCCAGTTCTTTAAACTCACCTAATATTTTTATATAGACGAAAATAAGTACAATTCCAAGAATTTGATGAGCCCCCAATGTGTACCAAACGTATTCAACGTGACCCATATCATTGAAATATCCATAAAGAGAAGTGTAGGTGACTCCACTTAACGCTCCACCTATTCCAACAGCCAGAAAATTGGTGCCCATATACAATCCCGCTTTTTCTTTTGGCGCGATCCACGTAATGTACTCCTGGATTCTTGGCGATGAAACCATCTCTCCGATTGCAAAAAATAAAATACCTAAAAAAACCATGGAAGCGGGTCCAACATTGGCATAACCAAGGACAAAAAAACCAAGAGAAATAATCAATAATCCTGTTAAAAAGGTTGGGATCGCATTAAATTTTTCCGAAATGCGAGAAACAAATATCTGGAAAATAAATATAATGTATCCTGTGTGTGAAATCGTCTCCCCAAGAATTTTGCTCACTCCTTTGTCATCGGTTGAAGAAAAAATACTCAGAAAAGTCTCACCAAATATTCCTTTCAAATCTGAGTATAATGCGACTGTGTCAAGACTCGAATCAATGTACATCGCGAGCATATTGAAAAATGCCCAAAATGGTAGCCAAAAAAAGGTTCCCAGAATAATCAGAAATAATGAAAATTTCATATCTGAAAGCACTTCCCAAATTTCTCTCAGCTTATCTGTAAGCGAGGCAGTTTGTTCTTCACGTTTTGGTTCCTTATAAAAGAAAATGGTGATCAGGAGCATAAAAACAATACAAATGGCTGCTGCCATGAATGCATAATTCCATGAGATGGCTCTTAATTTTCCAGCAATTACAGGCCCCACTGAAGCTCCAAAATTGACCATGGCATAAAATATTCCAAATCCCAGCGTTTTGTTTGTCTTATCAGTTACAGCGCGTACTGTTCCAGAAATCAGCGGTTTGAATATCCCGGCAGCTAAACCTATGGATAACATTGTAAGTGCAATGCCAGAAAATGATTTTGTCAAAATCAGCAATAAAATGGAAGGCAAATAGGCCAGGTACGAAATGATCAAAACCTTTTTAAATCCATATTTGTCTGCCAAGGTTCCAGAAAAAAGAGGCACTACATATGAAAAGAATAAAAATATACTCTGCACGATCCCAAGCTGTGACTTACTATAGCCCAGGTATTCCATATAGATCCCAAATCCCATATAAATACCATAGTAGGCAAACCGCTCCAATACCTCGATGGAATTTGCTACCCAAAAAACCGAAGGAAATGATGTCCTGTTGCTCATAATTGAACTATCTGAAGGTTATTAAAAAAATCGCAATGAAGAAACACAATATATAAGGATAATGCAATTTCAAAGTATAAAAAAATCCGATATGAGAAGATCGGATTTTAACAAAATCAAATTTAATTCAATCCCTATATCACCGGTAGAGTCCAGGGTTCTCGATAAATCGGTTTGATTAACGCATTGGCTTTTTCATTGTTAAATGTATTTTTTTCATCGTCCCAATAAATTTTCTCTCCAACGCGATATGCGATATTGCCCATGTGTCCAACCATAGCTACATTTTTACCGATAGTGGCACTTGCATGAGTATTTCTATTGCCCGATTTAGCACAGGCGATAAAATTCTTGACGTGTTCCTGCAAACCAATACCCAGTCCCTCAGTGAATGGGACAGCTTCAATTATTTTTTCTTTAGGTTTATAATTTGTTTCCGGGATGACTTCCCATCCGGCTCGATCCACAACTAAAGTTCCCCAATCTCCCATAAAAGCGACTCCATGTTGTCTTTTATACGGTCCTTCCTCGATACCGATAGCATCTTCCCAAAGCAGGTTAAAATGTTCAAATTCAAAAATAGTTTGTTGTGTATCTGGGGTTTCCATGGTATGCGGAGGGTGAGCAAACATTCCACCACTCGACATGATCGACTTTGGCCTCCCCGCATTCATTCCAAACAATGCAAAATCGAGCATGTGCACACCCCAATCTGTCATGAGTCCTCCTGCATAATCCCAATACCACCTGAAATTAAAATGGAAACGATTTGGATTAAATAATCTTTTCTTTGCTGGCCCCAACCAAAAATCATAATCTACACCTTCAGGTACCGGACCATCAGGAAGCGGTTTTACTCTGAACCAATTCATATATGCCCAGGCTTTGACAAGGCGAACCTGACCAAGCACACCGCTATGTACGTAATCCATGGCATCCTGCCAATGCTTGTCGCTACGTTGCCACTGTCCGACTTGCACCACCTTATTGTATTTATCGGCAGCACGTTCAATGAGCAAATTTTCATGAATTGTGTTGGCCATGGGTTTTTCAACATAAATATGCTTTCCGGCGTCCATAGCATCTATAGCAATAAGGGTATGCCAATGATCTGGCGTTCCTATAATTACTGCATCGATCTCTTTGTCCTCTAGCAGTTTTCTATAGTCACTATAGAGTTCTGGTTTTTTAAAAGCAACCTTAAATCCTGCCTTTTCTTTTTCTTCCATCAATTTTGCAACATCTCCAGCCCGTCTAAGGAGCACATTGTTATCGACATCACATAATGCCTTTACCTCCACTTCTTCAAGCGCTATAAATTGTTGAAGGTCTGAAAATCCCATTCCATTGCACCCTACCAATCCCACAACAATTTTATTATTGAATAAATTGGTACAACTCATACTGGCTGGAGCTATAGAAACCATGCCCAATCCGGCAGCGATCTTAATGGAATTTTCGCAAAATTTTCTTCTCGATGTATTCATTCTTTTTGGGGTTTACGTACTGATCTACACTTTTGGATTTATAAAGTTTTCTTTCATTAAATCATGAATGGCAACTATTAAAAAATGTTTATGTCTTCAAAAAATTTGTTCCGACTGAGGTTTTACCTAAAGGCAATTAAAATCCCTGGCATATGATTAAAATCATATTGATTCCAATTCACTCTAATTACTTTTGTATACAAATTAAATGAAAACATGGAAAATATACATCATATCCACGAAGTACTTCATCTCTTATTCAACTCCGACAGAGAATATACTGTTGAAGAATTATATGAGGAATTGAAAAGTGAATTTGGCTTCGACGTTCATTTTGCTAATTGTGCAGAAAATATATTTCCAATACAGGAAGTTGTCCCTTTTTTATTAAGCAGGAATAAAATCCGATTAGATGACAACGTAATCATCCCGCTTACTCCTGCTTGCAGCCATTAATCGACACGAAACGTCTTTTAATAGAATTTGAAAAAGCATAATTGTAATCTTTCAATTATCCACGTATAATTGTCTAATTAAGCATTTATATATGGACTTGAAAAAAATTTTCATTGCTGTTGTTGCTTCAATCTCTTTGTCCACTTCTATACTGGCTCAAAAGGACCTATCCATACAATACGCTAATACCATAACGACAGAAGACCTTCGCGAACATCTTACGATCCTGTCTTCAGATGCCCTCGAAGGAAGAGAAACAGGTATGAGTGGGCAAAAAATGGCTGCAGCATACATCGAATACCAATTTAAAAGCAATGGACTTCTTCCTATTGTAAATACTCCTTCAGGTAATTCGTATATCCAATCTTTTGATCTTGTAAAAAAAGGCCAGGATGTATCATGGATCAAGATTGAAGATAGAATGTATAATAATTCCAAAGATTTTGCCT
>JAHEMV010000515.1 GCA_024643455.1 Cytophagales bacterium | reverse complement strand
GGTTTATACATGATGCGAATCTCGAGTTTTTAAGCAGTAATGCCTACACTGGAGGCCTGGACCTTTTACACCAATGGAATAATAAGAAATATTTCCTTGATGCCAGGCTGGTTGGAAGCTACGTTCAGGGTAGCACAGAATCCATTACTACCCTACAGAATTCTTCAGCCCGATATTATCAGCGACCCGGTGCGGATTACCTGGATTATGATACCACACGAACTTCATTGAGCGGCCTGGGTGGACGTGCAAGGATTGGAAAAGGTACAGGACTTTGGCGATTTTTCACAGGTGTAAATTGGGTTACCCCTGGATTGGAACTGAATGATCTGGGATACATGCAATCAGCCGATGAAATCCGCCAGGAAAACGAGATATCCAATTTCGTCAATCATCCGGTATCTATTTTCAGAACCTATACCATTACATTGGAAGAATTTAATAACTGGAATTTTAATGGCAGCTATCTTGGATCGGGAGGGCATCTGGCATTTTCTTTTGATTTCCTAAACAAGTGGAAACTTAATACAAACTTCATTTATCGCTCAGAAACATTGGATACACGAATCCTGAGAGGAGGGTACGATATGATTATGCCTCATAACTTATTTTCTTTCGGCCAAATCAGCACAGATAATTCAAAAAAATTAGTATTCGGCATACAGTATAATATTTCAAGCTCAGGACAGAACTCGGCCAATGCTTTTCAGATTGGCCCCAACATTACTTTTCGGCCAATTAATACGCTTCGCATAGGGTTGACAGCAGACTATGCAGAAAATTATGACCAACTCCAATATGTGACTACAAAAGTACTACCGGACGATTACCGGTATATTATGGGCACGATCAATCAGCAAACGCTCAATTTTACGTTTAGGATGGATTATAGTATTTCACCGGAGTTTTCTATTCAATATTATGGTAGCCCATTTATTTCTAAAGGGAAATATTCAGAATTTAAATACGTTAACGATCCATTAAACAATGAATACCAGGATCGCTTTACATTATATCAAAATCAAGAAAAAGAGGATGGAATGATTTGGCTGGATGAAAATAGGTCTGACATCCCTCCTTACTCCATCGGTGACCCTGATTTTAATTTTTATCAATTCCGTTCCAACCTGGTAGCAAAATGGGAATATCGCCCAGGTTCGCTTATTTACCTGGTTTGGTCCAGCGAGCGTACAGGCAATGCAGTTCCTGTCAACAGCAGCATAAATGATTCGTTCCATCAGCTTCGCGGTGCCTTTCCGTACAATGTTTTTCTTATTAAGTTCAGCTACTGGTTTTCAGTTTAAATGTGTTTGGTGAAGGGTGTGAAAATTGATTTCATTAAAGAAGTAGGTTAAAAAGAGCAGAAATATTGAATTCGAGAAAATGGTTGATTCGTAATTATTGGAATTTAATATCATTTTCCATCTTTATGACTTTTTCAATCAACTCGTCTGCTATTGCTTCATGGATTGTATCAAATGGCAGAATGGGGTTACGTACATTTGGTGTGGGATAGATGCCCTGTTTCCATAGGAGCCGTTTGAAAAAATGGATTGAGATATCCAGGTGCTGATTTGAAAATGCCAGTACAGGCAATAATTCATTAAAAAGTGAAACTGCTGATTTTTCATGCCCCTGATAAAATTCATTAAATATCCAGGTATAAATCCAATGCATTCCGGTGGGCATAAAGGCATGGACTCCTCGCAGTAGTGCTTCGGGCATTTGTGAAACTGCCCATCCGCCACTTACATGAAGTTGTCCTTTTGAAAGACGAATTATATTGGAATATTTAATTCCGGATGGAACAGTCTCTACTTTCAAGCATTGAAAGGCTGGTACCGATTCAAATAAATCCATGATCAGCTCATCCGGTAAACCATAACCAGTTGCATCCCAATCCTGAAGCATAATCACTTCAGGCCCGAGATCGGCAAGATTTATGAAATCTTTTTTGAATTGAGTACTCGTAGAAAAAGGAAGTTGAAATAACACATGACAACAACCTAAATCAAGATATGATTTCAGGATTTTTCTTGACTCACTAAGTGAAACTCCTCCACTACCTGCAAAAACAGGGACTTTCCCATTCACTGTTTGGAGAACCCGATCCACCATGGACAATCGCTCGGAGACAGACAACTTAAGTACTTCAGACGCCATCGCCGGGACAAGAAATCCAACAACCCCAGCCTTGATGGCTTCTTCGACATTTCGCTGAAGCGCCCCTAAATCCACCCTGTTGTTCTGGTCAAAGGGCGTATTCAGTACTGTCACGATGCCATGGAGCGGGAACAATTCTTTCATTGTGAATTATTTCATTGCCTGATGAGCCAGACTTCCATCACTTTAGATTGTTGACGCCAATTGAGATGTTGTTCATCCGGACGGTCAAAAGTAAGTTGTAAATTTCCGTCTTTGATCAATTCTTTCGGCAATTCAAATTCCTTGAATGTTTCCAGTTCTTTATCGTATTTTATCGGGGTTAATCTTGTACCGTTTGCTCTTAACAATGCCTCTCCATACCCACTCACTTTGATTAGGTATTGTGCCTGAGTATCCAGCTTAGTGTATTCCAAAATTGGAGAAAATTGAAATAACTGGGTTGATAATCGTTTTCTACTTTTTCCATTGTCCCACCAGGCATAGTCAATAGCATCATCCGTTACTGAAACCACATGCGGACTTGCAGACACATCAGAAATGTTATCGTAAAAACCACCTGGCCCAGGATTTTCCCAATTAATCAGCACATTAATTCTATCTAGTTTTTCTTCATCCGTTTTCATGGCATTGATTTTATTAAATTCATCCTCCAACCACCATCTATTGTTTAGAGGATAATCAATAAAATCCATAAAAGCACCACGCTCATATCCACTTGCATCATAAAGTGGAACACTTGATTGCAGTCCAACTGATATGAAAAGCTTTTCAGCTAGTGTTTCAATCTCCCGTTTAAGATCCTGATCTATGGGTTGGCTAGTTGCTTTTTTCAATATTTCCATCGCACTACTCATGGATTCCTGAATCCCGGTTTGATTTGCTTTTGCTAAAACCAAATAGGCTTTCTTCTCTAACTTTTTTTCATCGATTAATCGATGGCGGGTATACCCATCATAATATGCTCTGATTAATGCCAATTGCCATCGCCAGTTATCCTTTAATTCTGGGTGAGCATCTGCTAAATTATGCCAATATTCCAATACAGCTTCCACACTTCCATTTGCGACCAATGAGCCATCCCAGTTGCGTTCCAGTGCAAGTATGCCATCTGCAGCAGGTTCAGCCACGTCCGGACCAAAGAAAAACCGGCAATATTCCACCATTATGTCGCGGACATCTGCATCGGAATCCCAACCCATCTGATTCCATATCACTTTGTTCACATCATCATGGACTCCATCGGAATAGCTAATAAATCCATCGGTAAAAGGAGCATCTTCTCTAAAAACTTTAGAATAATAGTATGGTTGTGGATTAGACATTTCTCTTCCTTCTGTCAATGCATAAGCCTGATCCCAGTTTTCTGTTGGATACTGACACCTTACGGTATGTGTAAGATCTCCATATAATCGGTGTTTATATTGAACGGGAAGTCTCCTGCGTTCTACATCAACAGGTGGACTACTCGGCCCATAGGCCACTCCTGTTAGCCATTTAGGTTTTTTAGTATCAAGGTATTCAAAAAAATAATCCACCTTTTCATCATCAAAACCCTGCAGCGAAATCCAAACCCCGGCTTTAGGATGATACTTATGTAAAACTGAGCTTAATTGTTCCAAAAAAGACATCACATC
>JAHEMV010000069.1:6872-14410 GCA_024643455.1 Cytophagales bacterium | reverse complement strand
AACAAGGTAAAGTATCCGAACTGGAAAATTTTACTGAAGGGAAAAACATTCTGGGTAATACTGGAATAGGGCATACCCGTTGGGCAACACATGGCGAGCCAAATGATAAAAATGCGCACCCACATTTATCCTCAGATCAAAATCTGGCTATAATCCATAATGGAATTATAGAAAATTATAGTTCGCTAAAACAAGAATTAATCAATAAAGGACATGTTTTCCGAAGCGATACAGATTCAGAGGTAGTCATTCATTTTATCGAAGACATCAGGAATAACAATCAATGTACACTTGAAGAGGCAGTAAGACTGGCATTGACTAAAATTGTTGGTGCCTATGCCATCGTAATTGTAGATAAAGACGATCCAGATCTACTTATTGCTGCCAGAAAAGGAAGCCCACTGGTCATCGGTGTAGGTGATGGAGAATATTTTCTGGCTTCAGATGCAACGCCAATCATCGAATATACCAATGAAGTGGTGTATTTAAATGACTATGAAATAGCAATAATTCGCAAAGAGGGATTAGTTATAAAAAATATTGAAGATGTTCAGACTAACCCATATATCCAGACAATTGATTTGGAATTGGACGCAATAGAAAAAGGTGGTTTTAAGCATTTCATGCTTAAAGAAATATATGAGCAACCAAAATCTATTGGAGATGCAATGAGAGGAAGGCTGAACGCTGCCAATAGCCATTTGGTATTGGGAGGCATCAGGGATTATTTAAACAGGCTGGTGAGTGCTGATAGAATTGTAATTTTAGCCTGCGGAACTTCCTGGCATGCTGGATTGGTGGCGGAATATTTTTTTGAGGATTTATGTAGAATTCCGGTTGAAGTAGAATATGCATCTGAATTTAGATACAGAAATCCAATTATAAGGGAAGGTGATGTTATAATTGCTATTTCACAATCAGGCGAAACCGCTGATACACTAGCCGCGATAGAATTGGCAAAATCCAAAGGAGCAATAATTTTTGGAGTGGTAAATTCTGTAGGATCATCAATTGCCCGTGCAACTCATGTAGGTGCCTATATTCATGCAGGGCCAGAAATTGGAGTGGCAAGTACAAAAGCATTTACCGCTCAGGTTACTGTTTTGTCTATGATTGCAATAATTGTAGCGTACAAAAAAGGAACCATTACAGAAACAAAATACCATGAATTACTGGTGGAACTAGAGACCATTCCGAATAAAGTGGAGATTGCTTTGAAGTTGGATCAAAAATCAAAAGACATAGCCGAACGTTTTAAAAATGCTACAAATTTTCTGTATCTGGGCAGAGGATATAATTTTCCTGTTGCATTGGAAGGTGCTTTAAAATTGAAAGAGATTTCTTATATCCATGCTGAAGGCTATCCTGCTGCAGAAATGAAACATGGACCTATCGCACTTATTGACGAAGAAATGCCGGTTGTTTTTATTGCAACAAGGGATAGCTCATATGATAAAATTATATCAAATATTCAGGAGGTAAAGGCAAGAAAGGGGAAGGTAATTGCAATCGTAACCGAAGGTGATGTTTTAATTCCAACAATTGCTGATTATGTTTTGGAAGTGCCGATTACCCATGATGCCCTTATGCCTTTGGTTTCAGTAATCCCTCTTCAGTTATTGTCCTATTATATTGCTGATTTACGTGGGTGTAATGTCGATCAACCTAGAAATTTGGCTAAGTCTGTCACCGTGGAATAAAAAAAAATTAACTCAACGAATCAGTGGATTTACTTTCCATCGCCTCGTTTTCTTTTTTCAGTTCCTCGTTAAGGATGTTTTCAAACTTAGTTTTTGGTGAATTATCACTCGATTCTTGTTCCTCAAAGAAATAATCGTTGATCGTTTTTCTTATTTCCTGAATGGACATATTGTGATGGATTTTCCCTTTCCGCACTATCGATAATTGCCCTGTTTCTTCGGATACTACAAGCACCAACGTGTCTGTTGTTTCACTCATGCCGATAGCAGCACGGTGTCGTAACCCAAACTGAGCTGGTAAATTATCTAAATCACTTACAGGTAATATACACCTGGCAGCAGATATTCGCCCTTCATGTATTATCACTGCTCCATCATGAAGTGGACTGTTTTTATTGAATATTGATAGTAGGAGTCTTT
This sequence comes from Cytophagales bacterium, assembly GCA_024643455.1. GTDB lineage: Bacteria > Bacteroidota > Bacteroidia > Cytophagales > Cyclobacteriaceae > JAAUQL01. The sequence goes on along the minus strand of JAHEMV010000069.1, from coordinate 12,290 downwards.
TTGAAACCACACCGTCGATTCGATCTCCTGAATCAACATAGAACTTAAGCTCTGATTCTCTTGAAAAAACGATCAATGCACCAGTATAGGATCCCCCAAGTGTTTTTGCAGCATCTATTATTGGATTAAGGTCGAAATGGTCGGATTCGCTGTTTTTTTTCCAGGGTAAATTTTTCAGAAAGTATTCACGGTTTAGGGTTGTGGATTTTCCAATGATCAATAGGAATTTCCTTATTTCCGGACTGAAAAGAATTATAAGCGCCAAAACACCTACTCCCATAAACTGTCCTAATATTGCTGATAGGAGTTCCATCTCAGCAGCATTTACCATTAGATAGGTGAGGTATAAGAATAGAAAACCAAGAAATACTTTCGAAGCGATGCTTCCTTTCATCAGTTTATATACCTGATATAAAAGAAGTGTCACTGCTAGAATATCGATAATATCAACCCAGCTTATTTCGAGGAAACCGATGTTAAAAAGTAGTATCAATGCTCAATCATATTTGTTAATGTTATTACCTCTTTTGCAAACTTTACATCATGTACTCTCAATATTTTGGCTCCTTTAATAATTGAAATAGCGTTTAATACCGATGTCCCATTTAAAGCATTATCAGCAGTAGATTCCAATAGTTTATAGATCATGGATTTTCTAGATATTCCCACCAATAAAGGAGTATTAAGCATTTGAAAACATGCTAGGTTACTCAATAATGTATAGTTTTGAGGAATGGTTTTTGAAAAGCCAAAGCCTACATCAATAATAACATCTTTTATTCCAATTTGTGTTAATTGCTTTAGTTTTTTACTAAAATAATTAATTATATCAACCATAAAATGATCATAAGAAGTGTTTTGATCCATGTTTTGAGGATTTCCTACCATATGCATCAATACATAAGGGACCTTGAGCTCAGAAATTGTTTTAAACATGTTATCATCCAGATTTCCACCAGAAATGTCATTAATTATGTCCGCGCCACATTCTACAGCATTTCTTGCTACTGAAGATCTAAAAGTATCCACAGATACAGGAATATTTTTGGAGATTGATCTTACTATCCTAAGCCCCATTTTTACCCTTTCAATTTCTAATTCTACCGAGATATGCTTTGCTCCGGGTCGTGAAGAGTATCCCCCAAGGTCAATAATATCAGCTCCATCTTCAATTAGTTTTTCAGTCTGAACATAAATCTCTTTTTCATTTACAAATCTTCCTCCATCGTAAAAGGAATCATCTGTAATATTGAGAATACCCATTATTTTGGGAATAGTTAAGTCAATTAGATTTCCATTTGCGCAAAATGTATTTTTTGAATAAAATGCTTTATCTTTCGATGCCAATTGCAGTATTAAATTTTATCAATTCACTAAGAAAAACGATATTTTGGCTAGCAAAACAATAAGCGAATATAAAGAAGTTATAAGGGCCTGCAAAGAAGTATTTGAGAAGAAAACGCGTGATTACGGCACGGCTTGGAGAATCCTTCGGTTACCTTCCATCACCGATCAGATCATGATCAAAGCACAACGAATCAGGTCTATCCAGGAAAAAGGATTTCAAAAGGTCGATGAAGGGATTTCTAATGAATTTTTAGGAATTGTAAACTATTGCATCATGGCCATGATACAGATGGATCTACCGCAAGATGCGGACTTGGAGATGAAATTTGAAGTTATTGATCCGCTTTATGATCAGGCAGTCAATGAAACCCTTTCCTTGCATGAGGACAAAAATCATGATTATGATGAAGCCTGGCGTGAAATGCGAGTAAGTTCTATGACAGATATTATCCTGATGAAAATCTTGAGGGTAAAGCAGATTGAAAATAATGCGGGAAAAACAATTATTTCAGAAGGGATAAAGGCAAATTATCAGGATATGATGAATTATGCAGTTTTTTGTTTGATAAAGCTAAAGTCATAACTATGAAGGTTTTAGATATAATAGTAAAATGGTTTGTTGGGTTACTGTTTATTTTTTCTGGCCTGGTGAAGTTGAATGATCCGATGGGGACATCCATCAAAATGGAGGAGTACTTTGAAGTTTTTGCCGGTGACATATCATCGCTTTTCCATTATCTTGTTCCATTTGCTCTTTCTATAGGATTGTTTGTAGTAATTCTTGAAGTGTTACTCGGGGTGGCGGTATTGATGTATTATCGGATGAAGTTAACTTCCGTGATACTACTATTACTCATTATTTTTTTTACTTTTCTCACATTTTACTCAGCGGCATTCAATAAAGTGACTGATTGTGGGTGTTTTGGTGATGCAATTCCTTTAACTCCCTGGCAGTCTTTTTATAAAGATATCATACTCTTGGTCTTGACAGTTTTCATTTTCGTAAGAAGAAATCAGTATATCTCATCATTTTCTACCAAGACCGCCAATATAGTGCTGGGTATTGTCTTAGCCCTGAATGGTTTTTTGGCATATTATGCCATCGAGCATTTACCCCCAGTTGATTTCAGGCCGTATAAAATTGGTGCAGATATCAAAGCATCGATGCAACCATCTGCTGATTTCAAATATAAATATATAATGGAAAGGGACGGGGAGACATTTGAATTTAATAGTTATCCTAAAGATACTACCTATCATTTCGTTGAAATGGTCCTACTAAATCCAGAAGCGCAGCCAAAAATTACCGATTATAATGTATGGAATGATGACGGAGATTATACGGAAGAAACGTTCACAGGTGCCAAATTGTTAATTTTGATAAATGACGTGAACAAATCAAGATACGATAAGATGGGAGCGATAAATACATTGGCAAATGAAATTAAAGGAGAAGTACATTCTATTGTCGTCACTTCAAGTGATGAGGCTAGCTTTGAGAATTTCAGACACGAATTTCAAATTGCTCTTCCTTATTACTTTGCAGATGGTACAGTGATCAAAGCTATGATACGAGCAAATCCGGGACTGATCTTAATGAAGGATGGAGTAGTGCTTGGAAAATGGCACAATAATGATATACCCACAAAAGAAGAAATCATCAAATTAATCAATTAAACTCCATGGTAAGGTTTTTCATCAAGAGAATCAGTTATGGAGTTTTGGTTTTATTTGGCGTAGTTACTGTAGTTTTTCTTTTATTTCATGCACTTCCTGGAGATCCTGTTTCACTTATTGCTGGTCAGCGAAGTGATATTAGTACACGTCAATCGATAACTAAAGAGCTTGGTTTAGATAGGCCCCTGCACATTCAGTTTTTACGATACATCAATGACTTATCAGTCATTTCGGTTCACAAGAAAATCAAAGAAAATAAAGATAAATATGAGTATAAAGAATTATTTAATTATGGAGATCAGGTAATTGTTTTAAAATGGCCATATATGAGAAGGTCATTTCAAACCAATAAAAAGGTTACCGAAATTATCTATGATAATATGGATGATACACTATGGTTGGCTTTTGCTGCAATGGTAATTGCTTCTGTTTTGGGTATATCCTTTGGAATTATTGCCGCCCTTAACCAAAATACTTTTTTGGATCATCTTTTAATATCTGTTTCGGTTTTTGGGATATCTATTCCTTCTTTTGTTTCTGCAATTGTGATTGCTATGACTTTTGGATATTATTTAAGTGATTTCACAGGGTTGAACCTGACCGGTCAGCTTTGGGTGAATGATCCAATCAGAGGGAGAGAACTTCAATTACACAATTTGATTTTACCAGCAGTTACTCTTGGAATCAGGCCATTGGCTATTATTGTTCAATTAACCCGAAGTTCTATGTTGGAAGTCCTGTCTTTGGATTACATTCGGACAGCCTATGCCAAAGGATTAAACGCATATCGTGTTGTTTTGAAACATGCACTTAAAAATAGCCTGAATCCCGTTATTACTGCTGTATCAGGTTGGCTGGCATCATTGATGGCAGGAGCTTTTTTTGTGGAGTATATATTTGATTGGAAGGGATTGGGATTTACAACAATTAAGGCGGTACAAAGCCTGGATTTTCCGGTAGTAATGGGAGTAACAATCTTTGTTGCAACCATTTTTGTTATTATCAATATCTTTGTTGACTTACTGTATGCAGCTATCGATCCAAGAATCAGGCTTTCATAGCGCAATCAAATCTTAATTTTATCAATAAAGTTTTATGAAGGATTCGAATTATTTTTTAGTTGGTATGCCCTCATCCGGGAAATCAACCATTGGGAAACATCTGGCCAGCCAATTGGGATTGATCTTTATAGATTTAGATGAAGTCATTGTTGAGAACGAAGGAATGGAAATTACAGATATATTTCAAATAAAAGGTGAACAGTATTTTAGGGAAATGGAACGCAAAAACTTGTTGAATCAAATTGCGAGCAATAAAGGTTATGTAATGGCGACAGGTGGCGGCGCTCCATGTTTTTTCAATAATATGGAAATGATGAATGAAAGCGGGGTGACTATTTTTTTAGACGTTTCTATCAAGGATTTGTTTATCAAACTATCAAAAAAAGGCACTGAAAAGCGTCCTTTATTAAAAGATGTGTTAAATAATAATTTGTTTAAAGAGTTAGAAGAAAAGCTTTTAAGCCGTAAAAAGTTTTATACGCAAGCGACAATTTGTTTGGAACAAAAATTCAGTAGTGTAGCAGATCGAGTCAATCAGGTGATCACTGCAATAAATACCTTAGAAGAATAGGCCAACAGACATTGAAATATTTAAATTCTTATTTTCAATGTTAGCATAGTTTGTTTGAAAATTAGGATTCTCCAAAATATAAGGAGCATATGTGCTCGTATACATCTTGTATGAAGCAGCAAGATCAACAAAATATTTACCTGACCTAATTCCAAGACCTCCTGAAACGGTCTGAACCGTTCTATCAATATCCGTTAGTTGATATGGACTTGGTTGATAATTATAACCACCTCTCACCCTTAAGGATTTTATTCTCCATTCAGCACCAACTCTAAAATTAACTACAGACTGGTATGAGTTTTTTATTGACCTATTATCACTATCCAATGAACCCTGTTCCCCTTTTAGCTTCATATTTGTATAATCCACATATTCAATATCTGCCGATATGAATCCGTTTTTATTTATGAAAAAAGTAGCACCGGCATTAATCCGCATTGGCGTTGTTAAGGTGTAGTTGAATGTACTTTCTTCTTCGTAAAATTGATTTGTCAACGTATCGTCATATTCATAAAATGTAGTATAATCAGCATTAGGGTTTGTGGCGATCAAATCATAATTGGCATCGAAATAATTCCCATAATTGGTCATACTGAAATTGTTATAGTCAGCCTCTGATGAAAAGTAATAATATTCACTTAATGAAAAATAAGTTGGTGTTATCAGTGAAAAACCAAGAGTTAATTTATCAATAGGTCTAGCAATAACTCCAAAAGTACCATTCACTCCAGTACCTTTTGTTTCTAAATATTCTGTTAAAAG
>JAHEMV010000069.1:0-6772 GCA_024643455.1 Cytophagales bacterium | reverse complement strand
CCAAGGCTTTGTAAATTAAAGTTAATTTGGGATGAAGTATTTTGATTTGACAAGTAAGTACTTTTAGCCGCAAAATTATTAACGTCAGGAGTTAAGCTTAACTCAGATCGGTTATAAAAACCTAATCCAGCAGGATTTGATAAAGCAGAACTTATATCGCCACCCAAACTTATTTGTGTGTTCCCGAGGCCCTGTATTCGTGCGCTACCTGAATAACTGTAACTGCTAAACATTAACGCTTGCTCATGGTAGCTTAATGCCCCAGGAATATTTTGACCAAAACTAAAAGTACAGGTCAATATAATTCCCACACTTAATACAAGTGCAAAAAAGTTTTTCATAGTAAATAAGTTGAAAAATCCAGCTGACTTAAGTTAGCATAGTTTATTATTGCCTTCCACCACTTCGCGATGAACTGCCGCCAGAAGACCTTGATCCACCACTACTTGATCCAGATGAACTACTGCTGGAACCGGTAGACCTTGCCCCACTATTTCCACTAGAGAAACTCGAGCCACTACTTCTGCTTGGAGAAGAAAATGAGCTAGAGGAACTTCTGCTATTATTATTATAACCAGAATATGAACCAGTATTGTTGCTCTGTCTGCTATATCCTGATGAATAAGAATTATTAGTGGTCCTCGATGGTTTATTGCTGTTAATGGTTGAATAACCGGAGGTAGTTGTACTTGAATTTCTATTAAAGGAACTTCTGCTGCTGCTGTTGTTAGTTGAAGATATTCGTTGCGCAGAAGAACTATTTCTTCTTGCAGCGCTATAATATTCATTTTGTACTCTAGAGTAGTCATTATTTACTCGTCCATTTGATGATGGGCTGGAGATTGTTTTATTCGGCACTCTAACATTGGTATTATTATTTGAAGATCTTTGGTTGGATGAATTGATATTTTCACTTCTTTGCGCAACAGTTGAACGAGTAGTTCTTGGTTTGTACTGAATTTGGTTGGCGTTATTTCCATCGTTAACTACGATAATGGTATTACCATATCCATGACCATAATACCCCCCCATGTTGTAATAAGGTGAATAGCCATATCTGCCATAAGGATTGTAACCATACATTGATCCATAAGGGTCATAGAATCCTCGCATGCTATAAGGACTATAATATCCTGGATAACCTCCATATCCTCCCCAAGGATTATATCCTGTTCCCCACGACATTCCAATACTGTATGACATGAAAGGTGAATATCCAAAACCAGAGCCAAAACCCATACCGATTGACATACCAGAACCATAACCATAACCCATCATAAATGGGTCGTAACCGTATCCACCATAATATGGATATCCATATCCCATACTCATGTATGGACTAAATCCCCATGAAGAATTAGAGTAGGATCTTTTATAATAAGGGGTACTCATTTGGTCTCTTTTATTTAAAGCAGCATAGTTGATATCGCCGTTGTTTGGGTCATCAACATATTCCGTATCATTGTAGCCTTCAACGAAATAGTCCTGGCTACTATAAGTTTCATTATTTACTATGTTATTTTCATTATTCTGGTTCGAATCCGTGCTTTTGTATTTTGCGATATATTCCGGATTGATATTTTTTGAAGAATAAGCTTCAGTAGATTCAGCAATATCTTTATAGTTTGAATTAGTGGTATTTTTGGCAGTAGCAGAAAGGCTATTAACATTTTCTGTTTTGACTACTTTTCTATCAGATTTGTTGAAATACATATCGTCATATTCTTGAGCATTTGCAGAAGAAAATAGAACCGAGATGCTTAATAAGCCAACTGATAGAGTTGAAGACTTTAATAATTTGAGCGCTTTCATAACTTTCCTTTTTATTTTATACTGTTCTACTCGTGTTAAAGATAACGATATTTTAAAATACTTAGTTAATATATCTGCAAAAACTTATTTTTGCCACAAATGAATACGATAAAGTTCAATAAAGTAATTGCAAATTTTGTACCAAATTTTTAAAGAGCGATGAGCAAAGGATTACCAAGGAGAGAGGACGATTATTCTGCATGGTATAATGAATTGGTTAAGAAAGCTGATTTGGCTGAAAATTCAGCGGTCAGGGGATGTATGGTGATCAAGCCCTATGGATATTCTATTTGGGAAAAAATTCAAGGAACACTTGATAAGATGTTTAAAGACACTGGACACTCCAATGCCTATTTCCCTTTATTTATACCCAAATCATATTTGAGTCGTGAGGCAAATCATGTCGAAGGATTTGCTAAGGAATGTGCCGTTGTGACACATTATCGACTTAAAGCTAGTGAAGATGGAAAGGGTGTTATTGTCGATCCCGATGCCAAATTGGAAGAGGAATTAATTGTACGGCCAACATCAGAAACAGTAATTTGGAATACCTATAAAAATTGGATACAGTCATATAGAGACTTGCCTATTCTCATCAATCAGTGGGCAAATGTTGTGAGATGGGAAATGAGGACCAGATTTTTTTTGCGAACAACGGAATTTCTCTGGCAGGAAGGACATACAGCCCATGAAACCAAAGCTGAGGCAATAGAGGAAACGCTTAAGATTTTAAATGTATATGCAACTTTTGCGGAAGAATTTATGGCGATGCCGGTCTTAAAGGGTGTAAAAACAGAGAGCGAACGATTTGCTGGGGCGATTGATACCTTTTGTATTGAAGCACTAATGCAGGATGGTAAAGCATTGCAAGCTGGGACATCACATTTCCTCGGACAGAATTTTGCAAAAGCATTTGACGTAAAATTTGCAACAAAAGATGGAGGTCTAGATTTAGTTTGGGGGACTTCATGGGGAGTAAGTACACGATTGATTGGTGGATTGATAATGGCCCATTCCGATGATAATGGATTGGTTTTGCCTCCTAAGTTGGCGCCAATTCAAGTCGTTATCATACCAATCGTTAAAGATAAAAGTCAGTATGAGATCATTGATGAAAAACTAAGTCCAATTATTAAGAAAATGAAAGATCGGGGGATTTCAGTTCATTATGATAATCGTGATACGCAAAAACCAGGTTGGAAATTTGCTGAGTATGAATTGAAAGGTGTGCCTTTGCGAATGGCTGTAGGCCCAAGAGACCTAGATAATAACACAGTTGAAATAGCCAGAAGGGATACTTTGACCAAGGAAACCTTTAGTATGGATAATATTGATGAGGTAGTCGAAAAGCTTTTGGTGGAAATTCAGAATTCTATATATCAAAAAGCAATTAAATATCGTGAAGAGCATACTACTGAAGTTCAAACCTATGACGAGTTTAAAGAAGTTTTGAATTCGAAGGGTGGTTTTGTGAAAGCTCATTGGGATGGAACACCTGAGACTGAGGATAAAATAAAGCAAGAGACAAAAGCAACTATTCGATGTGTATTACTGGACGAAAAAGAGGAAGTTGGTACATGCATTTATTCAGGGAAGCCGTCATCTAAAAAAGTTGTTTTTGCAAAAGCTTATTAATTTAATATGCATTTGTAGAGAAATTATTACTTTTGATAAACGTCAAAAAGCACATAAATGGACTGGATAACAGTTATTCTACTTTTAATAGTCGGCATTGCCTTATTGGTTGTTGAGATTATTTTTATTCCCGGCACTACGATTATCGGAATTATTGGGACATCATTAATGGTATTCGGGGTGATTATAGGTTATAGCAAGTTTGGTAATCAGACAGGTACCATATTATTGGTAGGTGCAATAGTTACCGGAGGAGTAGTTACATTCTTGAGTTTCAGATCAGGAGTTTGGAAAAGATTTGCATTGAAAACCACAAATACAAGTAAAGTAAATGATGATATTAAAATTGAACATTTGCTTGGTGCAGAGGGTGTCACACTTTCTGCTTTAAGACCTTATGGGAAAGCCGAGATTTACGCGTTGACCTATGAAGTAAAAACATTAGGGAATTACCTTACAGCTGGTACAAAAATAAAAGTTACCAATATTGATAAGGATCATAAAATTTATGTAGAACAAATAAAATCGTAATAAAATGGAACCTACAACAATGTTAATTTTTTTGGTATTGGGAATAATCTCCCTTTTTGTTTTTTTATACTTTGTCCCAATCAATTTATGGATTACTGCCATATTTTCCGGTGTTCGCGTTGGGTTATTTGAGCTGGTTTTTATGAGAATAAGGAAGGTCCCTCCTGGAATTATTGTTAGAGAATTGATTACAGCAACAAAAGCAGGAATTCCTGTTACAGCTTCAGATTTAGAGACACACTATCTTGCTGGAGGCAACGTGCAAACAGTAATTAAAGCCTTGATTTCTGCTGAAAAAGCAAATATTAATTTGTCGTTTAAACAAGCTACTGCAATAGATCTAGCAGGTAGAGATGTATTCGAAGCTGTTCAGATATCTGTGAATCCAAAGGTAATCACTACACCAAAAGTTGCTGCCGTTGCTGCAGACGGTATTCAATTAATTGCCACTGCTTTGGTTACAGTTCGAGCAAATATACAACAACTGGTTGGAGGAGCAGGTGAAGATACTATATTGGCACGGGTAGGTGAAGGAATTGTCACCTCAATTGGTTCTGCTGATACCCATAAGGAAGTATTGGAAAATCCTGACAAAATATCGAAACTGGTTTTACAACGTGGACTTGATGCAGGTACGGCATTTGAAATACTTTCTATTGATATTGCAGATGTAGACGTGGGTATAAATATTGGAGCAAAATTACAAACAGACCAGGCAAGCGCTGACCTTAAAGTAGCAGAAGCAAAAGCGGAAGAACGTCGTGCGATGGCTGTTGCTGAAGAGCAAGAGATGAAAGCTAAGTCTCAGGAAGCCAGGGCAAAAGTAATACTTGCAGAAGCTGAAATTCCAAAAGCGATTGCTGATGCATTCAGATCAGGAAATCTAGGATTGATGGACTATTACAAAATGCAAAACATTCAAGCAGATACTTCTATGAGAGAAGCGATTTCAGGTTCACCTTCAAGTGATTCAAAAGGATCTACTGGAAAAGGGAGTGGAGGCAAAAATGTAAAATGACATAAGTAGAATATTTTATGGAAGCCCTGAATTCAGGGCTTTTTTTTGCTCTATGAAAAGCATGATGAGAAAATATCAGATGATTATCAAAAAAAATGATGTTTAAGTCCGTTTAAAATTATAGCATTTTGCTTCGAAAAGTAATCCTCGGATAGAAAATATGATTTCAATATTATAGATGAAGGTTGCTGTCAAATAAACCAAATGCCACCAAATAGTCCTATTTTCAATCATTATGAAAGCCATAGATTTCGGTAATTTTCAATAGGTCATATCACTGTCAATCATGAAAAATATGCATTTATTTGCATGTTCATAACGCTATATTTATCGGTTTTTAATTAATAATGCACATTTATTTGAATTAGAGCCTGTAAAATTTATTTTGAAAAGTAAAAAAAAAGTGTTTTAATAGCATTGAAATATTTATATTTGAATTGAATCAAGGAAAATCTGAATCACATACTTTCATAGAAAGTTAAAATATATTTCGAATAGATAATTTTTTTGGTTGTTTGGTTGATGTTGAAAAGGGGAGGCGCTCAGTTTCCCTTTTTCATTTTAACTCTCTTCTTAATTTCTTTCAGTTTTTTTGTTTAAGTTAGACTTTCAAATAAGCTATTGATTTATAGCAATCAACCTTATCAATTTCAAGTTCAATATTTGAGTATGAGCAAAAAAAATACGCCTAAACTTGTTCAAGATGATCCATGGTTAGCACCATATCATGATGAAGTTAATTCCCGAATTTCGCGATATGACAACCTGATTAAAAGTGTGCTTAGCGAATTCAAAAACCTTAAAACGTTTGCGGGGGCATATAAGGAATTAGGGATTAATTATAATAAAAAGGAAAAAGGTTGGTACTATCGCGAATGGGCTCCTGAGGCATATAGTCTTTCTTTAACCGGTGAGTTCAATGGGTGGGATAGAGACAGACATAAATTAATAAAAAACCAAGATGGGATTTGGGAGATATTTATTCCAAATAATGAGCTTAAGGAGGGGGATCTAATTAAAGTTCATATAATTTCAAAAAATGGATCTCATGACAGAATACCTGCCTATATTTTTCGAGTTGTACAAGATCCCGTCTCTCATGATTTTAGTGGTCAAGTATGGGATATCAGCAAAAAATTTGAATGGACAGACCAACATCACGATCTTAGTTTTATTAATGAATCACCAATAATTTATGAGGCCCATGTTGGTATGGCTCAAGAAAAGGAGGGAGTTGGCACATTCAATGAGTTTACTGAGATTGTTTTGCCCCGAATTAAAAAACAAGGATACAATACAGTACAATTAATGGCAATACAGGAGCATCCATATTATGGATCTTTTGGGTACCACGTCTCCAATTTTTTCTGCGTTTCAAGTAGGTTTGGAACGCCAGAAGATTTTAAAAAATTAGTAAATACCGCCCACAATATGGGAATGGCAATAATAATTGATCTTGTTCATTCGCATGCAGTAAAGAATTTTGCTGAAGGGCTTAATGATTTTGATGGCTCAGGGCATCAGTATTTTCATGAAGGTGGAAGAGGATATCACAATCAATGGGACTCCAAATTATTTGATTATGGGAAGAGGGAAGTCCAGCAGTTTCTCATTTCAAATGTTCGTTTTTGGATAGAGGAGTACCATGTTGATGGCTATCGATTTGATGGGATTACATCCATGTTGTACCATCATCATGGAGATTTTATGGATTTTGATCATTATGATAAGTACTTTGTTGATGGAGTGGATTGGGATTCATTAAAATATCTTCAA
>JAHEMV010000068.1 GCA_024643455.1 Cytophagales bacterium | reverse complement strand
TTCCTACACACGGATGCAAACAAACTTGTTTCCGGAAGTACTATTCCCGCGAATCACCATAATTGCCGATGCAGGTCAGTTGCCTATTGACCGGATGATGATTACCGTTACAAAGCCGCTCGAAAGCGCAGTAAAAAGGGTACAAGGGGTGACCGTTGTGAAAAGCAGCACCAACCGCGGAGTGAGTACAATTGACATCTTTTTTGATTGGGGATTAGACACCTATGCTAAAAAGATACAGATTGAAAGTCGCATAAATGAGATAAAAAACTTTCTGCCACCAGATGTAAATCTGTCCATTGAGGCAATGAACCAATCTTTATTTCCAGTGTATGGCTATACACTGGAAAGTGATAATCACAGCCAGGTTGCTATGCGTGATCAGGCAAATTTATTGTTAAGGCCTATTTTTGCTCAAGTAAAAGGCATTTCGAATGTGGTGATACGGGGTGGCCGGGCCAAAGATTTTGTGGTTATTCCGGATCCTCTAAAATTATCTTCTCTGGGTCTCACTCCCTCAGTTTTCATTGATGTATTCAACAACAACAATTTTGTATTGTCCAATGGTTTTATTTCAGATTATCGCAGGATGTATTTATCGCTAACCGATACCCGCGTCAATGATCTTGATGAATTAAATGATATTATTTTAAAAAATGATGGAAAACGAATAATACGGCTCAAAGATGTTGCCACTGTCGAGATTCAGGAACAACAGGAATTTGTGATCATCAATGCGAATGGAAGTAATGCTGTATTAGTTGATTTGGTAAAGCAACCCGGCGTAAACCTGATTGATTTTGCTAAAGATGTGGAAGAGAAAGCGATAGAAGCAAGAAAAATTTTACCTAAAGGATATGAATTAAAACCCTATTACAACCAGAGTGCTTTTGTTGACGAAAGCATCAGTAGTGTAGTGGAAACCATTTACGAAGGTCTGATTCTGGCACTTATCGTCATGGTGGTATTTCTTCGCTCATGGCGTTCGAGCCTGGTCGTGATGCTCACCATTCCGGTTACCCTGGCTTTTACGATTTTAGTATTGTACCTGGCTGGAATCACAATCAATATTATGTCCCTTGGGGCAATTGCCGCTTCCATCGGCTTAATCATCGATGATGCCATTGTGATCATCGAACAAATTTACCGAGGACATGAAGATCATCCGGAAAAGGATCGATTTACCATTGTAAAAGAAGCGATACATGGATTGTTCCCAGCAATGGTTGGTTCTTCATTGGCAACGATTGTCATCCATTTTCCTTTTCGATTAATGAGTGGTTTGGCAGGAAGTTTTTTCAGGGAACTATCAGATACCATGCAATTGACCATGGTGACTTCATTTTTAGTAACATGGCTGCTTTTACCAGTGCTTCATTTGATGATTGGTTATAAAGCATCTTTAAAACCACATACCCATACAGCAACCGAATCCGTCAACCGCCTTGCATGGCTGACATGGTTTTTTAATAAACCCATTATTGCAGGAATGCTGGTTGTTGGGTTAATTTCATCGGCCTGGTGGGCATCAAACAAATTGGAAACGGGGTTCCTCCCAGAACTGGATGAAGGGACCATTGTACTGGATTATATTTCACCTGCCGGGACTTCACTGGAGGAAACCGATGTCATATGCAAAGACATAGAGAAGATCATAGAAGTTAATCCGGATGTAGAGTCATATTCTCGAAGAACTGGTATTCACATGGCATTTACAAGTGATCCGTCCAATATTGGGGATTATTCTATTCAATTGAAGCATGATCGAAAAAAAACGACGGATGAAGTAATTAATGATTTGAGAAAAGATATTGAGGCAAAAGTGGTTGCTATGGATGAGATTTCCTTTGGACAGCGTATCGCTGATTTGCTTGGAGATTTGTTGAGTACACCAGAGCCAATTCAAATTATCATATTTGGTGATGATTACGAATTGTTAAAGGGATTTGCAACTAAAGCAGATGAATTGCTTCAGGAAATACCTGGAATTGCTGATATCAATAATGGTTTGGTCACTGCCGGACCGTCTATTATTTTTCTACCAGATCAGGAAAAATTAAGTATGTATAACATTTCCCTCGTGGATTTTCAAACTCAGCTTACCGCTTATACTGCGGGTGTGCCACTAGGATTGAATGCCAATGTGGCTACACCTTCTCCATTTCAGGCAGCCATGACCGGTGGATTGCAAATCGGTCAAATCCAGGATGGTGAACAAATGAGAAGGATATTGTTGCGTTTCATTGATGTCGAAGACAATAATTTAGAACAACTCAAGCGACAGCTCATATTTTTACCAGATGGCACCACACGGCCTTTATCTTTTTTCTGTGATGTAAAAATTATTCCCGGAGAGATAGAGTATCGGCGAGAGGATCTTAAATCAGCTGTTGTGCTTACTGCTCGTATGGAAAATATTGATCTTGGAAGTGCCATAAGCGCCATACAGCATAAATTAGGTGCTGAACTTCCATTACCACAGGGATATACGATCGAATATGGCGGAGCATATGCCGAACAACAACAATCATTTAAAGAATTACTTACAATTTTATCCATGGCCATCCTGTTTGTATTTGGCGTGTTGATGTTCCTGTTTAAAGAATGGAGAATATCCTTTTTGCTGCTTTTTATTTCTGTTACTGCAATCAGCGGTTGTATCCTGGCACTATTTATAGTGGGGATACCATTAAATGTGAGCAGCTATACAGGCATCATTATGATCGTGGGAATTATTGCTGAAAATGCCATTTTTACCATCAATCAGTTTCGTCAAAATATGAAAGCCACCAATGATGTAGATCAATCGATTAACTATGCCATAGCTTTACGCATACGGCCAAAACTGATGACAGCGAGTGGAGCGATACTCGCATTAATGCCTTTGGCTTTGGGCATTGGTTTGGGAGCACAAATGCAACAACCTCTTGCAGTGGCCGTAATCGGTGGATTTATTGCGGGATTACCACTTTTGCTTCTGGTTCTTCCAAGTTTTTTGCGGGTTTTGTATAAAAGGAAAGCATAAGTTTTATCCGTTACTTACAAGTACAAATTGAATTTTCATATTGTTGGAGTTGCATTTGAAAGCGTACTATGTGGCTTTTCGTAAAAATGGGATAAATTTGCACCCGAAATCCATGAAAGTAAATTGTGTTTAATGAAAAACGGATGAGGAAATTATTCTTATTGATCTTAACTTTTTTGCAATCATTTTATCTTTTTGCGCAAATCGAACCTATTCAATCAAGTGATCAAGAAATCAAAATACTAAAGGTTAGTAAACTTTCGACTTATTATTTTCCTTCTAAGGATACCACAAAACATGCGGGTCAACTGATATTGGAAAAGGAGTTTAACACCGAAGGAATAATCACAAATAAATATCTTTTTTCACTTTGGGAAGCTGTTTCATATAGTAAAAAGAGTTCTTTTGAATACAATGAAAAAAATCAATTGGTCGAAACCAGAACCATTCAGACTATTTTAAATCTGAACGAGCGAGATGCTGAATACATCGCTGCATTTGGTGATAAACCGCTAAACGAAAAGCTTCGATATAAATATGATTTGGATGGGAAATTGATCAAAAAGGAAATTTTTACTTTTAGTACACCCGAGTTATCAGAAGCAGCAGTCCCAAATCAGACTATTGTATATTCCTATCAGGACAGCTTGTTGATTGAGGAAGAAAGTTCTTCCATAGACAAAGGGATTTTCAATCAGAATTTTACAGTATCTTATACCTATACTGCGCATGGCAATTTATCAAAAAAAACCATGAACTATGGGCCTGATTTTAAAAATAAGCGCATTTCCGAATACTGGTATGATGGCTCGAATAATGTGATCGAAGAGAAAATCTCGGACACCGGCGTTTCCCGAAATAACGGACACTTCAAATACGAATATGATGAAAAAGGTCTGAGGAAAAACAAATTGGTATTCGATGCTGAAAGTCAGGATTTTGTTGTGGATATCAACTATACCTATGATACCAAAGGAAATATGACCTCAGGAGAGCGGGATGTATTTTTTGAATATGCCGAAAATGGCCTGATTAGATCCGAATTATGGAAAGATGCCATTTCAGATCAGGTGTTTTATTTTGTCACCAGGTATGATTATTGGTAAATTTCAGTTACCCTTTTCAATTTCTGCAAAAACTTCAACAATAAAATTGCAAATACGCTTTTGAAGTTTGCTGGAAGTCCAGTAGCCAAAATGAGACAGGAGATTCCAAAAACTCAATATATTTCCGACACCGATCTGAATATCACGAACATTAGCCAATGAATAGTCTTCATTAATAAATTTTATGGGGTATCCAAGTGGATCATTTTTATCAAAGTAGTTTTCCCAAACCGCCATATCACGCCACTTTGGAATTGCCTTTGGCATAGGAAATTGTATTGGAGTCAGGTCATCGATTGTCGAAGAAGATGAAAAAATTGGGATGTTATTACCAAAGGTAAACAAGCCAACAAGGGTCTCAAATCGCTCAAAAGATGTTCTGGAGAAAGGATCATTTCTACCAGAATGTTGCCTGTCCCATATATAATTATTCATTATTTCAGTACCCATTGAAGAAGCGAGGATGATCAACGGTGCATTTGCTTCCAGTTGACTCTGTAAGTTAAGGATCGAGTTATACACCAGCATGTGGGTCTTTTCATAAGCCTGACCGGGAAGATTCGGTTTGCCTCCATAATTAATGAGGTCTGCGATATTTGTCAAAAGGAGTTTCCGTAACGACTTTGATTTTAACTTTAATTCCGGGTTGGCATACATCCGTTCAAGGAGCAATTCCTGCTGGCTCTGTAGCGGCTCATACCAGTCGACATATTCATAAACAATCTGATTTGTCTGAATGCCTTTATTGCCTAACCGTTTGTTTAGCTTATTGATAAATTTTTTCTGGCGATCAAATCCAGTGCCTCCAGAGCCACGTATTACTAAAATGCCTAATTTTTCCATGAGACAAAAAATTCATTCGAAATCCAATAAGAAATTTACTCAATTTTGTACAAATAGAATAGGCATTTAATGCGAAATTTTATAACAGATTTAGTAAAACATTTGGATGGATTGAATTATGAACTGCTAAAAAATATTGAGTTTTTAGGAAATTATTCTGGTAAATTAATGTTTTATAGATATTGAATAATTACCAGTCATGCAGATCAACCTAAAGAATAAAAATGTCCTTGTTACCGGGGCAAGCCGGGGCATAGGGAAAAGTATTGCCGAATTGCTTGCCACTTGTGGAGCAAATGTTGCGCTGCACTATAATAAAAATAAGAATCGGGCAGAAAAAGTAAAACACGACCTGGGGCCAAAAGCAAAATTGTACCAGTGTGATTTTACGGATGGCCTGGAAATCTCTGGGTTTTTCAATGAAGTGATAAAGGATTTTAAAAAACTTGATGTTATCATTAATAATGCCGGAATAGCTCTCATTTCCGATCCGGAAAAAGACGACATTTCCTGGATAAATGACTGGCTTCAAACCATGGATGTCAATTTGAATGCCGCGGCACTTTTATGCAAAAAAGCCATCCAACATTTTCGAGTCAATAAAGGCGGAATCATAATTAATATTTCCTCCAGGGCAGCTTTCAAAGGGGATACAAAAGACCATCTTGCTTATGCCGCATCAAAAGCCGGACTTGTAGGTCTTACAAAATCCATCGCTCAGGCATATGGAAAAGATGGAATAAAAGCGTTTTTGGTTGCCCCTGGATTTGTACGTACAGAGATGGCTCAATCCTTTATTGATGAATATGGTGAAGAATACGCAACCAGTGATCTTGCTCTTGATAAAATGACTGAACCCAAAGACATTGCACAATTTGTCGCTTTTTTAGCCAGTGGATTAGCAAATCATGCAACAGGAGGCACATTTGATATCAACGCTGGCAGTTACGTACATTGACAATGAGTAGTTGATTATTTTGAGCTCAAATACAGCGTTTCTGATGGAAAAGGATACAATTTTTGTAATTGGAATCCGGCCACTATTAGGTGATGGTGATAGGTGGTCAAATAATAGTAAGTATTTCGGGTTTGTCGTCAGTCACTAAAACAGTATGTTCAAATTGCGCAACCTCGCTATGGTTGTGTGTTGTTAGATTCCATTCATCATCAGCTTCAAGCGCACGAATTGCACATGTAGAAAGATACGGTTCCCAGGCAATGACCATTCCTGCCTCCAGGACAAGGGTCTCATCAGGATCATAATAGTTGATGATATTATGAGGAAAAGCGTGGAGGCTTTTCCCAACACCATGGCTACAGAGGTTTTTAATAATGGTATAACCATCATTTCTTGCTTCATTTTCAATTGCCTGGGCTATTTGGTTTACAGGAGTTCCAGCTATGGACATTTTTACTGCGGTCAATGTGGCTCTCTTGGCACAATCAAGTAGTTTGTTGGTACGGTGACCTTGCTCTCCCAAAATAACGGTATATGCCACGTCTCCGAAATAACCATTGTGTTCTGCAGAAACATCAATATTTATCTTATCTCCGCAACGTAAAATTCGCTTATTGGGAATACCATGTGCAATAATTTCATTGACGCTGATACAGGTATTTCCTGGGAATCCTTCAAGTCTTGGTGCAGAATTGGCGTTGAATTTATGAAGGTACTTGCCGGCGATCTCATCAAGTTTCATTGTGGTCATGCCTGGTTTGAGCGCATTGATCATTTCCCAAAGTACTTTGGCAACAATATTTCCAGCTTTTCGGAGACCTTCGATGTTTTGATCTGATTGTGAAATGGTTTTTTCTTTAATCAATTTATTAGGACATAGGAAGATAGTAAAAGAAAATGGAGGATGAAACATCCCCCACTACAAGACCATTTGTTTTAAAAATTGTTTTCTATTCGGCTGAATTTATTTTGGGAAGCCTCCCGGCTTTACGCAATGCTTCATGGATTATCCATTCTATTTGCCCGTTGGAACTTCTGAAATCATCCACTGCCCATTTCTCCATAGCTTTCAGAATTTCAGGATCCATCCTCAAAACAAAAGGCTTCTTTTTTGCCATAGTTAATAATTGTATTTTTCAGTTTTCTGTAAAAGCACAATACTTACACCATGATCAGAAGAGATGGAAAGGGGTTTCCATCCTAACTGACAGGTTTCGTTCAATCTTTTTTCAAATTTCGCAATTGACTCAAATGCTTTTTGCTTAAATAATTTGTATTCGTCCATGAGTTTATTGATGTAAAGTACCTGTGTTAATTACTGGTTGGGCATCCCGATCACCGCAAAGGACCACCATAAGGTTGCTGACCATGGTTGCTTTTCGTTCTTCATCCAGGTCAATAATTTTTTTCTTAGAAAGCATTTCCAAAGCACTTTCCACCATTCCGACTGCACCCTCGACAATTTTAAACCTTGCTGCTACAATAGCAGTGGCTTGTTGTCTGCGAAGCATGGCCTGCGCAATTTCAGGAGCGTAAGCCAGGTAGCCAATACGCGCTTCCATCACATGGATTCCTGCCATTGTCAAACGTTCTTCAAGTTCTTTTTCCAATGCCTCATTTACTTCATTCACACCCGATCGAAGCGTTACTTCCTTCTGATGGTCATCAAAATTGTCGTAAGGATAGGAACCTGCAAGTTTTCTTACTGCAGCATCGGTTTGAACTTTTACGAATTGTGCATAGTCATCTACTTCAAAAGCAGCCCTGTAAGTCTCCTGAACTCGCCATACCAAAATCACACTAATCAAAATCGGGTTACCCACTTTGTCATTTACTTTTACACGTTCACTATCGAAGTTCCTGGCGCGAAGAGAAATTGACCGATATCCATAAAAAGGATTGATCCAGAAAAAGCCATTGTCCTTAACCGTTCCTTTGTATGCCCCAAAAAGCACCATCGCTTTAGAATGATTTGGGTATACAATGTAAAATCCTTTCAAAAGGAGCAGAAAGAAAAACAACAAGATCAAAGCCCATGGATTTTTCATAACAATGAGGCCGAATAAAGTAGCTGCCAGTAAAAGCAATTCTACAAACAGCATAGGGTAGCCGCTGGTAGGTTTTATTATAGATTCTTTTTTCATGATTAATGGATTTATAATGATATTATATTGATATCATTTTAACTAACGTATTTAATTGAAAAAAAGTTCAATAATTTTTTATTGTGAACCGATGAAACTTACTCTTTATGAAAGAAATGTGCTTCGTAAACTGAATAAATTTTCACAGCGCAGGACTAATCGCGTATAAATCCAACAGCCTGTTTGACTAAGGCATAAATCCAGTTCCGGCGAATTAAGGATAGATTTAGAATTGATTCTTTATGATGCAAATAAATCGAAAAGGAGAAAGACCAATGTAGCAAGAGCACGTTTGGTTTTTTGTAATGGAAGTAGCCTAAGGAATTTATTCAGCAGCAATATCTACTTAAAAATATTGTACACAATAAAAGAGCAAATGTAGGCAAGACCACTCATATACCCCAGCTGGATTAAAGGCCACTTCCAGCTGTTTGTTTCCTTTTTGACCACCGCAAGGGTACTCATGCATTGCATGGCAAATGCATAAAAAATCAAAAGGGACAACGCCACCGCAGGGGTGTACATCGGGCCTCCGGTTTTGGGATTAATTTCTGCCCGCATCCTGCTTTTAATGGTAGATTCCTCTTCTGATCCGATGCTGTAGATGGTAGCCATCGTTCCGACAAAAACCTCCCGTGCAGCAAAGGATGTCACCAAGGCGATACCAATTTTCCAATCATACCCTAGCGGCCTGATCACGGGTTCTATTGTTTTACCAAATATTCCTGCGAATGAATTTTCGAGCCTGAATGCATCTACTTTAGCGTCAAATTCTTTTTCGCCAATTTTTTTTCCGTCTAATGATTTGGTCACATAAACCTCAGCGTTTTTCATCTTGTCGCCGGGTCCAAATGATGCGGCGACCCATAGAATAATGGAAATAGCAACTATTATTTTCCCAGCTTCATAGGTGAATGTCCTTGATTTCTCAAAAATTGTCATACCCACATTCTTCCATCTTGGGAATTTATATAGTGGAAGTTCCATAATAAAATATCCTTTATCCTGAATTTTGACGATCAGATTGATTATCGAAGCGGAAAGAATCGATGCAACAAAACCCAGTATATACATACCCATCAAGGCTAGGCCCTGCATATTCAAAAAACCAAATAATTCTTCATCAGGAACAACTAATGCGATCAGGATGGTATATACCGGTAATCGAGCCGAGCAACTCATGAGTGGTGTAACAAAAATGGTTGTTAGCCTTTCTTTCCAGTTATCAATAGTACGTGTGGCCAGAATGGCTGGAATAGCGCAGGCAACTCCTGAAATCAGCGGAACAACGCTTTTTCCATTAAGGCCAAATTTTCGCATGATCTTATCCATAAGAAAAACCACGCGGGACATATATCCTGTTTCTTCAAGTATAGAAATAAAGGCAAAGAGTATGGCAATCTGTGGAATAAAAATACCTACACCTCCAATGCCAGGAATGATACCTTCAGTGAGTAGATTGGTTAATACACCGGGAGGCAGATTGGATTTTAAAAAAATGCTGATTGCAGAGAATGAAGAATCAATAAAATCCATGGGCGCCTTTGCCCATGCAAATATTGCCTGAAAAATGATAAAAAGAATTACAAGGAAGATGAAATATCCATAGAATTTATGTGTAAAAAATTTATCCAGACGCTCAGTGAGATTTCTGTTTTTTTGAAGATTATAAATTACTGCATCATCAATGACCTTATCAATTATTTTGTACCGTGCGAGTATTTCTTTAGACTGTGATAATTCAGGATTAAATTTGTTTTTAGTAATCAGGTCCTTAAAAAACGTCTTTTCTTTTTCAGAGATACCTGGAAAATTTTGGTATTGAATAATTAATAAATGGGCGATATAATTATTGGTTATTCCCAATTTTTCCATCACCTCATTCTCCAGCTCCTGTTCAAAATTTGTGGATTGATAGATTGGTTCAGGTTTGTTTATTTTATGTTCGGCAATGGTTTGTTTCAATAATTCTGTCCCTTGTCCTGTTCGTGCATTGAGTGAAATAGTCGGAATGGAAAAAAACTTTGCAATTTTAGTTGGACTTACCCGCTGTCCCCGGTTTGTAGCTACATCTAGCATATTCAAAACCAAAATCACAGGGATATCCAGGTCTGCAATTTGCGTAAATAGTAAAAGATTACGCTTAATGTTGGATGCATCAACAATCAGGATCGCAAGGTCAGGATAGTCAGGATTTTTAGTATCGGTTAAGGTATCAAATACGACACGTTCATCTAAAGATCTGGGATATAAACTATACGTGCCCGGTAGATCAATAACCATGAGCTTTTCCCCATTATCCAGTTGACAGATCCCTGTTTTCTTTTCAACTGTTACTCCAGGAAAATTTCCTACCTTTTGGTTCAGGCCTGTTAGATGATTGAAAAGGGAAGATTTTCCAGAATTTGGATTACCAAGTAGTGCAATTCTTTTGATTCTATCCTTAGCCATATTCCTAATTAATCAAAATGCACGATGCTTCTGAAATCCGAAGCGATAAGTTGTATCCGGCAATATCATAGGATATGGGATCACCAAAAGGTGCAGCAAAGTTCATTTTTATAGTGCTGCCGGGAATGCAACCCATTTCCATAAGTTTTAAAGAAATAACTCCATCTGTAAATCCTGCAATTATACCAGATTCACCAGGTTTTAACTCTGCCACACTTTTACTATCCATCTGGCTTATTTAGAATAATTTTAAAGAGCGCAAGTTACAGTTATACTTACTAATTTTCAAAAGAATAAAATGAAATGGTTTTGTTTAACTAATTATAAAAAAAGTTAAACAATAATTTACAATTCACTCCGGTTATTTTACAATTCACTCCCAAATAATCACCTCTCAATCCTTTAGTTATTACCCTCATCATATAATCATTGTTCATACATCAAATCATAATCAAAAAAAAAGAACAATGAAAAACTTAAAAAAACAATTCAACACGTATTCTAAATTGATGCTATCTATGCTTATGGTAGCTTCATTATTAATGGCCACCAGTTGTAAGGATGATGATGATCCTGAACCGCCAAAATCCAACACAATTGTGGATGTTGCCAAATCAAATCCTGAATTAAGCACTTTAGTTAATGCTATAGTTGCAGCAAATCTTGTGGATGCATTATCAGGGACAGGACCATTTACTGTTTTTGCACCGACTAATGCTGCATTTGCAAAGCTTGATCCAACAACGTTAAATACCATCATATCTTCACCAACGTTGCTGACAGCTCTATTGCAATATCATGTAGTAAGTGGTAAAGTGCTGTCAACTGATCTGACATCCGGTATGGTAAATACTTTATTATCTGGTCAGCAAATAGATGTGGATGTAAGTGGTGGAGTAACCTTAAATGGTAGCTCAAAAGTTACAACTGCTGACGTAGATGCTGATAATGGTGTAATTCATATTGTCGATGAGGTACTTATCCCCGAGGATTTTGTAGCAGAGACCATCGTACAGATTGCTGCTTCAGACCCTAATTTTTCTACGTTAGTAGCAATTCTATCATTACCTGAGCTTTCAGATTTGTTGGCAGCAGCCAATGATCCAACGTCAGATCTTACTGTTTTTGCACCAACTAATGAGGCTTTTGCAAATTTATTAGCAGCACTTGGAAAGACAAGTTTAGATGAATTACCAATTTCTTTAGTTAAAGAAATTGTGCAATATCATATTTTGGGAGGAGCAGTGATGTCATCAGAACTAACGAATGGTAGTGATGTCGAAACATTACTTCCTGGAGAGACAGTTGCAGTTAACATTACAGATGGTGTTAAAATAAATGATTCAAACGTCATCGCCGCGGATGTTAAAGCAATTAATGGTGTAATTCATGGAATTGATGCTGTTTTACTTCCATCTTTTGTTACCAGTGCAGTTGGTACTATTTCTGAAGTAATCCTTTTTGATCCAAACTACACGATTTTAGTTGCCGCTTTGAGAAAAGCAGAGTTGTTGGAAACGGTTTCAACAACAGATAATTTGACTTTATTTGCTCCTGATAATGCAGGCTTTATTGCTGCAGGTATTACATCCCTTGAAGGACTTGAAAAAGAAGATTTAACACCTGTTTTGTTGTATCACGTTTTGGGAGCAAAAGTTTTATCTACACAACTTCCAGCAGATGGTATGGCAACAACTTTAAGCAATGATCAAAAAATTTATCTAGGTTATTTAACAAACTCAGTGATCATTAACGGTTTAACTACAATTACAGCAGTTGATATAGAAAAAGGAAATGGTGTGGTACATAAAATAAACAGAACATTGGTTCCTCCTGCACCAAATGTTGTTGAAATAGCTGCGGCTTTAGCAGATAATGGTGATGATTCTGAGTTTACTGTTTTAGTTAGCTTATTAACTTCAGATTCTCTTGCTGATGTACTGAGTGCACTTGTAGCTGCAGAAAATCTAACCGTTTTTGCTCCAACCGATGCAGCTTTCGAAGCTATCGCTGAGGTCATTCCAACATTAAATTTGGCCCAGGTTACTAAAATATTGAAGTATCATGTTGCAACAGCCCGTGTTTTTAGTGGGGATTTGCAAAATGGTCAGACTATTCCAATGTTAAGTGGTGAAACCCTTAAAGTAAACATCAGTGGTGGTGGAGTTTCACTAACTGACAAATCTATGGGTGATGATGCCAATGTAGTTGAAGTGAATATTCAAGGAAGCAATGGAGTGATCCATGTAATTGACAAAGTGCTTCTTCCAACATTATAGGTTGTTGGGTTGTTTGATTAGTAGGTTTAACCCGGTAAGTCTTTTACCGGGTTTTTTTTATTAAAACAAAATGGAACAACAATCTGTTAAACGATTGATGTACCAGGGAACTTTTGAATATATATGAATATTTTAATCGCTAATCATAAAGTAGATCAGGTAAATAAACTTCGCAAATTTCTTGTTCGTTACGATGAGTCAATCAAGGTTATTAAAAACTCAGTAACGCTAAAGGAAACTATAGATTTTTACGAGAATTCAAGTGAAAAGGTCGATCTTGCATTTTTTGAAACGGACCTGGCTGATGGTTCCTCATTTGAAATAATAAACAAAGTACCAATTAAAAATCCAATCGTTTTCACATCCTCAACAGAAGATGATGCCTATAAAGCAATTAAAGCCAATGGTCTGGATTATCTTTTAGAACCACTGACCTATCTTGATGTTAGCGGAGTCTTAAACAAAATAACAAATAATAAAACAAACGAAGGAAATAGCACAGAATTCATACCTCTCGAAAATAACATAGAATTTAAAAAGCGTTTTCTGGTAAAATATGGAGACAAAATGCAATTCAAAAATGTTGATGATGTAGCCTATTTTTTTGCCGATGGCAAGGTAGTTTATTTTATTACCAGGACCACAAATAGGAAATACATCGTAGATTATGCATTGGACGAATTGGAGAAAAAGCTATTGAATCCTGATTATTTTTTTAGAATAAACAGAAAATACATTATTCACATCGATATGATTGAAGAAGTAAGAACCTATGCAAATAGCAGGCTTAAACTCATACTAAATTCACCAAATGATAAAGATATGATTGTGAGTAGGGATAAGGTAAACAACTTCAAAAATTGGTTGAACTTGTGATTTAAACTAAAAACCAATTAACCTTTGATCAATTAAAAGACCTATACAGATTGTTTAAACTCGCGATACCTTCGTACGATTGCCAGCACAAATCCAAACATCAAAACCAGTGAACCTAACCAAAGTACATTGATAAATGGCATTTCAATGGCTTTCATAATAATGTAGTCTTTCTGACTTGTCTCGGTTACAATTTCAAACTTGCCCTGGTCGGGGAAGATATTTGAAAATGAAACTCTTGCACCAATTTCATCCTCCACAGCTGGAATATTTCCGATCATTTTGTCTTTTATGATAAAAACTGGTTTTAAAGTATACGTCTTATTTTTTGCCTGCACCTCTATGATTGCTTCAGCAGCGACATCATCAGGGCCAAGGTCCACCCCTTCTATCTTCCCAATTTGCTGCACTTTGGTCAGAGTCGAAACAAAGTCATTGATAAAAAATCGCTCACCCAATTCGATCATACTGGTGACGGGCTCGCTCCACTCCGTAGTCGATCCAGGATCAGGAATTGATGATATATGTGTATAAAGATCCTTACTAAACTGATGTTTGATATCAGGAGATACGATCAGGCCCATATTCGGATTGACCTGTGCACGTGGAAATAATGAAAACTTTGTTTCACCATCTTTATTGTATTCGACCTCAAAATAGGTGTTTTCAGGTAGAATAGTTAGCGTATCTCCAGTGGTGAAGTAGTTTTTGCCTTGGTATTCATAATCTTCAGCAGCA
>JAHEMV010000514.1 GCA_024643455.1 Cytophagales bacterium | reverse complement strand
CCAGTATCATTGATCAATCTAATCACATATATTCCAGGTGCCAACCCGATAAGATCCATATTTAATTCCCTGGTTATTGGGGCAATGGTGGATTTAACCATATTGCCATCCATAGAAGTCAAGGTAATTTTTGTGTTTTTTTCATTTAAAAGATCAGACTTTATTCTGATAGGACCTGTAGTAGGATTGGGATAAAGTACCATTGGTGAATATTCTATTTCATCATCGTTGCATAGTGATCTATTAAATGTATTTATTTGCCTTGTTAAAATGGGTTCGGTGTTAAACGCTCCATTGGTTCCTGGAATATAATTCCACTGTTCTTTGCTAACAATTAATGGCGCTCCGTCGCAACGGTTTTCATAAATCTCTTCTGATTCATACAAAAAACCGCAACAGCCAACCGCGATTAGAGAATCCTGATCGTAACTCACCCGCGTTTCATTAATTTTCAGCAAATATCCAGACTGATCGTAGGTATATACTGATTTTATTAATGAGCTTTCCAAAAACATACTATCCGTACCATAATTCACAAATTCGAATTCCTGTTTGAGTAGTTTATTTTTACTATTATATTCTCTAAAAAAGAGATATGAATAGATGCCGCTTTCAGACGAAGTGATGCTTTTATGGCTTATATCATTATACCAAGTGGTGTAACTTCTGAATAGTTCTTTTATAAATATTTCATTCTGATCGTAAAGTTCATTTACGACGAGGACTATTTTTCCGACATCATTATAGGTGTACCGATTTATCTGGATATGTGTATTGTCGTCCTTCCAGCTTCGCTGTTCAGATTCTTTGATCGTCCCGCCCGGATTATAAGTATATGATGTGTAGGTTATCAATTCCCATGCAAGTGTATTAAAATTCCAGTTGTAGTTATCCTCTCTTTCTAAGTTCCCTTGAGAATTATAGGTGTGGGTTTGTTTACTATTGGAATAGCTTGGGATATCCTGGTAATTTGTCCACATCGTTTCTGAAAGTGAATAGTCAATCTGCCCATTACTCAGATAAAAATATTGAATCGTTTCATTTCGGTAAAAAGTTGTATCTCCATCAGAATAATCTCTTTGTGTTAGCTTCTGTAACACTTTTAACTCCCCGTTGTAGTCGTATTTCGTTTTTGTGATTTGTCCTGAATGGTTTTGATCACCGATGTATTCGTAAGCTTCTACCGCTAAGACTGGTTTTCGGTAATTATTATATTCGAATTGTTGGGTATTGGTTGAGGTATATCCAACTTGCCATTCTTCAATAGCTGGATATTCATCCTTTCTTTCATGGAAAAGTATGAGTGAATCTTCATTATATCTGGTTATCCTGGATGATTTGGAATTTATATCTAATTCCCATTGATGCTGTCCATCTTGTCGGTGATAGGTCAAAGATTCATTGTAGTTCCATTCCTCCTGGTTTTTATCGTTGTATTTCCAGTATTCGTTTACCTGTGCAAACTCCCAGGTTGAATAATAAGGACAATTCTCAAGACAGATATTGAGGTTTTTTCTAGTTTGTTGAATCAAATTACCATTTTGGTCATAGCTATATATGTATTTTAAATCGTCAGACCAGGTTTGGGTAAGACTATCAAAATGCTGGTGAGTGGATTCAAGCAGTAATGGTTTTTGAGCATTTAGCTTTGAATGAAAAATGAAGAGTGTTACCCAGATAACCACTAAAAATCTCACGCCTCTTCCGTAAATTTTGAATGTTGACATGATTTAAAAAATAATACTTGAATTTACGAAAAAATCAAACTCAAAAAGAATGGGGATGCGTTCTTTTATTTAGTATTCCAAATCGTAGCGGCAATATAACGTTCAGGTTTTAACTTATCCTGGAAATAATATAGGGTTACTATTTTCCCATCGGGCCGTTGTACTGAGCGGACATAGCCAATATCTCTGCCACCACCATCATTCCGCAATACGATTTCCTGAGACCAGGTTTTGCCCTGGTCCGTACTTATTTTTGCTTCAATTCGATAAGGTTCTGCTCGTACGCCATAGGTCAGGCAGAGTCGCCCATCTTTCAGCTTTATCAAGCTGGGAGGGTTGCCTTCTCCAAGATCCTTTACCGGCGGATCGAGCAGAGTCCAGCTTTTTCCGGCATCGTCACTTTTATATGCATCTATCCATCGATGTGTTTCTTCTCTTCGTCGGATGGTAGTGAGGAATTCTCCATCGGACAATTGTACTGTCGATGGCATGATGCCAAAACCTTCTGGTTCAGGGCCAATATTTGATACGAATTCCCATGTCAATCCTCCATCTTTAGTTATCGAACAAATAGGTTTGCCTTCCTGATTGTCTTTTTTCGATTGAGATAAAAATGAGATGCACGTTTGTGGGTCTTGCACGATATAATCAGTTCTGGCAAGTATGTTGGTCATTCCAGAGACCTTTAAATTATAAGGCCCTTTCCAGGAGTGGCCGCGGTCATAGGAATAATAAAAAACCGAAGGGCCGGTGTTGTAATTTAAAAAGCGCAATGTCATGGCAAAATCCGGATGGCTGAAATTAATTGGCTGATTCAAATCGGTTGGTTCTTTCCTGTTAGGATAAACTGGCTCAGTGCCATGTAAACCTGATCCCCTTGCAACAAGGATACCATCTGAAGATGGATCTTCGATGCTCCAGGTTTCACCTCCATCCAGGCTTCTGGCAAATAAGGTTTCTTCTGGTTTTTCACGATCGATATTGTGCATAGTCGGGCCTAGATCTTTATGAAATCCACGATCAAAGCCTACAAGAATTTCATTGCCCCAATTCCAGGCTCCAAAGTTAGCGGGCCAGCCACTGAACAATCCTTTTTCATAGGATACTGCTACATGTTTAATTTCTTGATTATTTTCTAATTTTTCTTCCAGCTTATTTGACCCTTTGCAAGAAATCATCAGACCAATAAAAATGCAGAAGAAGTAAACGTTACGCATGACTCTTTGGGTTAAATGGCAAGTTTTTTTTACAAGGCCAATCGAAAAAACATATCGATTTCCTTTTAGAAATGATCAGAAAATCAATGTAGAAATCTAAATTATTCAGGATTTATTATTTACTCAAATCTTTATAAAACAGCTCTTTTGCTTCGATTGTCATGCCAGGATTGTGGCATTGAATGGCGAAAAATCCTTTTCTGTATTCATCGTCAGCATACGTCATGACCAACTCATCATTTACCCAGATATTGATGTCAGAACCAATTGCCTTTACGCGCATGGTAAACCATTCCCCATCTTTGGTAATCATCTTTGCTGCTTTTCCTGTAGGCGTACCTGGCTTCCACAACCAACCTGTAAAGGCATCCTGGTTATGGCATATTTGCGCTTCGTAACCACGAGGGAAACCATCGGGATTGTCAGTAGATGGATTGCATCGAAAATACAAACCACTATTGCTACCGCCGCCCTGGTCACTAATCCGAAACGTTCCTTTCACTTCGAGATCTGTTAGTTCAGGTGCAGCATAAATATGTCCATTTCCTCCTTTTCCAATGAGAATCCCATTCTCCACTGTCCAGGTTGCTTTTCCATGGATTGTCCATTCATCCAGATTTTTACCATTGAACAAGGATTTCCAGTCATTTTTCTGACTAAATGAATAATTCGAGAGGGTAAAGATGAGCACTAAGATTGTGAGTGGAGTTTTCATTTTTGAAAGATTTTATTATTTAATAAAAAATTATTTAGAAGCCTGGTCATACGATGATTGAGTTTTCAGAACCAGAAATTGAAGGAGTATCGCCTGAAGCAGACTTGATTTTTATTATGTCTTCCCGAAGTCGCTGACTGAACAGTGCCATATCCGAACTATG
>JAHEMV010000513.1 GCA_024643455.1 Cytophagales bacterium | reverse complement strand
TATTATGGTATCAGCTGTAAGCATTTCGGAATGAGAGTAGAAAATAAGGTAATTGTAGTGACCGGCGCAGGTAGTGGTATTGGAAGGGAACTCTGTTTGCTACTTCTCCAAAAACAAGCCAATGTCGCAGCCGTTGATATCAACTCAAATACACTTGCTGAAACCCAAAAAGTATCAGGGGTTGGAGATCATCGTTTCAAGGCTTTTACTCTGGACATAACTGATAAAAACAAAGTCGACACTTTGCCAGGTGAAATTGTACAACATTTCGGCACTGTTGACGGATTGATCAACAATGCAGGAATTATACAGAAATTTATTTCTGTCAATGATCTTTCTATTGATGAAATTAACAAGGTAGTCAATGTGAATTTCTACGGCACAGTGTACATGACTAAAGCGTTTTTACCTTTGTTATTAGAACGACCGGAATCGCACCTGGTCAATGTTTCGAGTATGGGAGGTTTTATTCCATTTCCAGGACAGACGATCTATGGTGCTGCAAAAGCTGCCGTAAAGATCTTCACGGAAGGATTGCATGGAGAACTTAAAGATACTTCGGTCAAAGTTACCGTAGTACATCCGGGAGCAGTTGCAACAAACATCACTCAAAATTCCGGTTTGGCTCTGTCAAAAAAGGATGATAATGCTTCTGAAACGAAGATGGCCCTTCCGGCATCAAAAGCCGCAGCAATCATCATCAGGGCCATGGAAAAGGATAAATACCGCATAACTGTTGGAAAGGATGCGACATTTTTGGATCTTTTATACCGACTAAATCACAAAATGGCATCCAATTTCATCGTAAAAATGATGTCTAAACGTGGCGTACATTAAATCTAAAATATAGTATTTCAAGTAAAAAATGTAATTAACATATCATGAATATCTTAAGATTTATAGTTACTCTTTTTTGTTTCTCCGTCATTTTTTCGTGTTCCAATCAAACGGAAAAAATTGTTTTAACACAATCAGAATTCAACTTTGAAACTACTGATACATTATTCAATAAACCCTTTATAGATATTGATGAGTGGCGCGACATGCCTGTTCGCCATCGATATGTTCATGGAGGTTTTAATGGGAATGAAACCAGATTTTCTTTTTACTTTCCTCCAAAGGAAAACTATAAAGGCAGATTCTTTCAATATATCACACCTTTCCCTGATAGTGAAACTTTATCGCAAGGTGCAAAAGGAGAGGAAGACAAGATTGGGTTCTCCGTAAGCAGCGGGGCCTATTTTATTGAAACCAATGAGGGAGGTGCCATTGATTTTTCCAAACCCCGATCCTCATCAGATCCCACGATATCAGCTTATAGAGCCAATGCTGCTTCAGCTCAATTTTCAAGGATTGTTGCAATGAAAATTTATGGTGGGAACCGTCCGTATGGATATGCCTTTGGCGGTAGCGGTGGAGCTTATCGTACAGTAGGCGGCATAGAAAATACAGAAGGTGTGTGGGATGGCGTAGTGCCTTATGTTCTTGGTTCACCTATGGCTATTCCAAACGTATTTACTGTCCGGATGCATGCCATGCGTGTGCTGCATGATAAATTCCCACTAATTATTGATGCTTTGGAACCGGGCGGAAGTGGTGATATGTACGCAGGGTTGAATGACGAAGAAAAGGAAGCGCTTCACGAAGTCACAAAAATGGGGTTCCCCCCACAATCCTGGTTTGGATATAAAACCATGGGCATTCATGGATTTTTAGTGCTTTATCAGGCAGTGGTCATGTCTGATAACAAATATTTCACTGATGACTTTTGGAAAGTTCCCGGCTATCTAGGCGCTAATCCTCCGGAATCGCTTTTAAAAAGCCGGATTCAAAAAATGAGTAAAATAAAGACTGGCATCGCTATTGACGAAGCAGTTCGTTTAGGAATAAAGGAGCCGCTATCGCCACAGGAACGTGGAACAGCCGATGCAGCTTGGAAAACGTTGGGAGGTGTAGGTGAAGGAATGCCCGTAGCATTTCAACTGGAAGATATGCTGCCAGATGTTAATTTCCTTGGTGGTGACTTAATCATCAAAAGTGGAGACGCGGCAGGGATGACTTTGCAGTTAACAAAAATTGAAGGTGATAAAGTTGTTCTGGGTCCTGCCGATCCCGATGTGTTAATTAAAATTAGGCCAGGCGACGAAGTTCAGGTAGACAATTCTAATTTTCTAGCGGTTCAAACCTATCATCGTCACCAGGTTCCTGGAAAAGATTATCCTGTATGGGATCAATTCCGTGACAAAGAAGGCCTTCCTATTTATCCGCAACGACCAATGCAATTAGGACCCATGTTTACGATGGGCGCCGCCGGGGTACTCCCTACTGGTAAGTTCAATGGAAAAATGATACTTCTTGAATCGCTTTGGGATCGGGAGGCTTTTCCATGGCAGGCAGATTGGTATCGTGAAAAAGTAAAGGAAAATCTTGGTGATGACACGAATAGCAATTTCAGGCTATGGTATACAGACCATGCACTGCATGGGGATGTGGCTATAGAGGATGACCCGACTCGTACGGTTAGCTATTTAGGAGTGTTACAGCAGGCGCTGCTTGACTTGAGTGCCTGGGTTGAAAAAGGGGTTGAACCTGCAGCGACCACTAATTATGAAATAGTAGATGGACAGGTGATTATACCAGCAACAGCAATGGAGAGAAAAGGAATACAACCAGTTGTATCTGTGAAAGCTAATGGAGGCAAACGAGTTGATATTAAAGTGGGTGAGGCTGTCACTTTTACTGCAGAAGTTGAAGTGCCTGAAAATATGGGAAAAGTCGTTGCTGCTGTGTGGAACTTTGAGGGTTTGCCTGAAGGTTTTAAAAATGGCGACTTTCATGGGTGGGATTTTGAAAATTCAAATGTCTTCCCTGCCAAAGGAGAGTTTACCTCAACTGACCATTCTGGGAACAAAGCAACGATCACGACCACCTATACTTTCTCAAAACCGGGCATCTATTTCCCAACTTTGAGAGTTGCCTCACAGCGAGATGGTGATAGCAATACTCCATTTACTCGAATACAGAACCTCGATCGTGTGCGTGTGGTAGTGAATTAAATATATTTATGACAGTTGTTTTCATCTGATCAGAAGCACGGAGATAAAAATAAGTTGAATGAAATAAAATAAATCCTACCCCCTTAACTTAGAAAGGCCTATACGATTTTTATGGGCCTTTTTTATTCAACCGATGAAATCTGATCACTGATATAGAAATAATCGAAATCGACATATCCACCAACACTTTTTGTAGCATAATTGAACAAAGCGAAGCGGTATCCCATGAAATGGGGCAGTGTATAGTGCATCTTTAATATCGATCCAATCTTATTCCATTTTTTTCCATCAAGGCTATAATAAAAATTGGCTTCATCCTTGAGTTCAGTGAAATCACATGAAGCTTTGAGGTAAATCGTGTTTTGCTTCAAAGAAATTGTTTCAGCTTCCATGGGCTTTCCAGTGTCAGCATTCATCATAATTAATGTCTTCTCTCCATGCTCTAATTTAACACCTAAAAAACCATACTTAAGCTGAAGCAGAGCCAAACCTGCTATATCGCCTTCCTTCATATTTGAGAGGTCTACTAACGTTGAACCAGTACATTCCGGACCAATGGTTCGCTGTGTAAGCATATTTCTGGCCACGAAAAACGAGGTGTCGACCCTGCCTGTAGTGATGCGCAAGTATCCTTTTCTGTCAGTCAACGACCAATGTTCATTGTCGGGATTATGATTCCATTGCCACACCAGAGGAAGATCTGAATCTTTTTTCTTTCGATTAAAATCATCAGAAGCCACAATGCCCGGAATAAGCCCTTTACTTATTGGTAAATTTAAAGTTTC
>JAHEMV010000067.1 GCA_024643455.1 Cytophagales bacterium | reverse complement strand
TAATTCGAGAGGGTAAAGATGAGCACTAAGATTGTGAGTGGAGTTTTCATTTTTGAAAGATTTTATTATTTAATAAAAAATTATTTAGAAGCCTGGTCATATGATGATTGAGTTTTCAGAACCAGAAATAGAAGGAGTATCGCCTGAAGCAGACTTGATTTTTATTATGTCTTCCCGAAGTCGCTGACTGAACAGTGCCATATCTGAACTATGAATTACGATATTTACTCCTTCCTTAATCCAGAAAATCTGTCGTTTAGGCTCAAGCGAAAAATGAATGCCAACACCAAGCGTATGTTTTCTTGCTTTCTGAATAATGGTTT
Source organism: Cytophagales bacterium (assembly GCA_024643455.1). Lineage (GTDB taxonomy): Bacteria > Bacteroidota > Bacteroidia > Cytophagales > Cyclobacteriaceae > JAAUQL01. The sequence goes on along the minus strand of JAHEMV010000067.1, from coordinate 14,251 downwards.
TTACCATCGCTATAAAATCCGGGTGATCGTATTGTTCAGGAATCCCCATATTGATCGAAAGATCGTGAGGTCCTATAAAAACAGCATCCAATCCATCTATACTCAACAGCTCATCCAGCCGCTCCACAGCTGGTATGCTTTCAATGTTCGCTATGCAAAGATTTCCATGGTTGTACTGATCCAGATAGGTTTTTAGTTCAGAAGAAGGCTTTGTTTTTCCATGAAGTATAGCTTCAAGTTTTTCTCCTTTCAAAGGTCTATATTTTGTAGCACCTACTAGTTCTTTTATCTGATCTATATTTTCCAGATAAGGAGCAATCACACCAATAGCGCCATCATCAATAACCTGGCTGGCGCGATAGGGATTTGGTTGTGGTATTCTCACAATTGGTGTTAGTCCGTGAGACTGGTAAGCGAGGCACATTCTAGAGAGATCAGCGCGATCAATGGCAATGTGTTCAGTATCCAGAAATACGAAATCAAGATTGGAATCCGCAACTAGCTTCGGCCACCTCGGGGCATTGGATGTGATGCAGGTTCCATACACATTCTGGCCGGCTAGCAGTTTTTGTTTAAATTCGTCTCGTCGAAAACTAGTCATTTTAGGATTTTAGATAATAAATACTATGTGCTAAAAAACATATTAAATATACTGATTGCGTATAGCTATGTACTACGGTATTATTGATTAATTTGAATGACTAATGTAAGTGCCGGATACATGCATTTCTTAAATAGAAAATAAAATAATAGAATGGAATTTATAGAATCATTTGAAAATCCGAAGATAAGCTCCAAACTGCATTGGCATAGTGAGCCTAAGAAATGGAAGATCGTGAAAGGGCAATTGCAAATTTCTCCGGATCCTAATACAGATTTCTGGCAAAGGACACATTATGGATTTCAAGCAGATAATGGCCATTTTTTATACACGAATATTCAAGGGAACTTTGTTTTGGAAACGCATGTTATTTGTGACTTCAGTCATCAATACGATCAAGCTGGATTAATGGTGTATGTTTCGGATCAATGCTGGGTTAAGACTTCTGTTGAATTTGAGCCAAATGAATCAAATAAATTGGGTGTTGTCGTGACAAATCATGGGTATTCTGATTGGTCAACACAAGATGTGGATGATTCATTCATTGATTTTAAACTTAGGATTATTCGAAACGGATCGACTTATAAAGTACAGTACTTCCAAAAGGGAACTGATGAATGGATCCAAATGAGGATGTTTCATCTTTTTGATGAAAATGAAATCAAAGTTGGTCTTTATGCGTGTAGTCCAAAAGAGGCCCCATTTGTGGCTAAATTCAATTATTTAAAAATTAATGAAACCAATTCAATTCAATAGCCCGAAAGCTGATTTTATTTGTATAAATGTTAGTACAGGAAAACGTTTAAAAAATGGAGACGATCCATGGTTATTCAAGGAAAGTAATATATCAACATTTCATTTTTTAGATACAGTAAAAACGAATAGAAAAAAATACACAAATGAATAAACTACCAGGAGGATTGTGGCCGGTAATGATTACACCGTTTACATCCAATAACAATCTCGATCATGACGGCATTCGCAAAGTTACAGATATGTACCTTGCTGCTGGTGCTAATGGTATGTTTGCCAATTGCCTTTCAAGTGAAATGTTTCAACTGACCAGAGCTGAACGCCTGGAACTCACAAAGACTGTAGTCAAGCATTGTAAAGGTAAGGTGCCTGTTGCTGCAACAGGTAGTTTCTATTCGCATGGCAGTGAGAATGCAGAGTTCATCAAAGAGATTTATGATCTTGGCGTAGAAACGGTAATTCTGATCAGCAGCATTTTGGTTGAACCTGAAGAAAGCGATGAAATATTGAAACGCCGGATAGAGGAGATCATGGAAGAAACTGGAAATATTCCATTGGGATTGTATGAATGCCCAGTCCCCTATAAGCGCGTGATTAGTCCTGATATGATGCAGTGGCTTGCTCAAACAGGCAGGTTCTGGTATCATAAAGATACGACCTGTGATGCCGGAGCGATCAAAAAGAAACTTGATAAAATAAAGGGAAGTAATTTTCAATTGTATAATGCTGATACTCCTTCTGCTTTGGAATCTTTACGGGATGGTGCAATGGGGATTTCCCCTATTTCGGGAAATTTTTACCCTGAACTTTATGGTCATTTTCTTAAGTTATTCCGATCAGGACATACCGAAGCACTGGAGCATTTGAATGCGAAGCTGACAGTAATGGACAAGGTGACGCATGAATTTTATCCATGGTCCGCGAAAGTGTTTTTGGAGAAAAGAGGTTTGGATATTTGTACGAACACCCGTATACCGATGAGTAAAATGGCGGTAAAGGACAAAAATATCCTGGATGCCCTCATGAAAATGTTTCACCAAATTTCAGATGAATACGGCATTAAATCTGTGATCTGACCGAAGCCATTTTTCAAAATAATTGTTTTAAACACCCTAAATTAGACTGTGTGAAAGTATTAGACTTAATTGTTTTTTTTACCTACATGATAGGAGTGACGGTCTTTGGAAGTTCCTTTTATCGAAAAAATAAATCATCAGCAGCGTTTACATTAGGAAATAGCAGCATACCTGGCTGGGTTGTTACGATGTCCATATTTGCAACTTTTGTGAGTAGTATTAGCTTTTTAGCCTTACCCGGCAATGCATTTAAAACGAATTGGAATGCCTTTGTTTTCAGTTTGTCCATTCCGGTGGCATCGTATATGGCAGTCAAATTTTTTGTGCCTATTTATAGAAAAGCAAACAGTCCTTCTGCCTATTCTTATTTAGAAACGAGATTTGGGCCTTGGGCCCGGGTTTATGCTTCTGCTTGTTATTTACTGACCCAGATTATGCGAATGGGTACAATACTTTACTTATTGGCGTTGCCAGTGAATGCCATGTTTGGCTGGAATATCATCGTAATAATTGTCATAACCGGGCTTGCAGTGATGCTATATTCATTGCTTGGAGGAATCCAGGCTGTGGTATGGACTGATGCCATCCAGGGAATCATCATGATCGGTGGGGCGATAGTATGCCTTATCTATATTTTGTTTGCCATGCCAGAAGGTCCGGGACAGATGTTCGAAATTGCCTCTCAACATAATAAGTTTAGTTTGGGTAGTTTTAGTTTGAATTTAACCGAATCGACTTTTTGGGTCGTCCTGATCTATGGGATATTTATCAATCTTCAGAACTATGGCATTGATCAGAATTATGTACAACGATATATGGCATCAAAGTCTGATCGGGAAGCTAAAAGATCTGCGTTGTTCGGTGGTCTATTGTATATACCTGTTTCGCTGATATTTTTCTTGATTGGCACCTCATTATATGCTTATTATATTGCAGTTCCTGAAGCCCTTCCAACAGAATTTACAGATGCAGCAATGAGCGACCGGGTGTTTCCGTTTTTTATTGTCAATCAATTACCTGCAGGATTCACAGGTTTGTTGATCGCGTCAATTTTTGCGGCTGGAATGAGTACGATCTCTACAAGTATCAATAGTGGTTCAACAGTAATTCTTACTGATTATTATAAACGATATGTTAAAAAGGAAGTCACAGATAAAGATTCTATGCGCGTATTATATCTTTCGTCATTCATCTTCAGTGTAATCGGGATCATCATTGGTGTGGCGATGATCAATGTACAAAGTGCTTTGGATGCATGGTGGAAATTAGCCTCTGTCTTTAGTGGCGGCATGCTGGGCCTATTCTTGTTAGGTGCATTTGTAAAGGTGGTAAATGTGAAAGGTGCGGTTATCGGGGTGATCCTTGGGCTAATTGCTATTTTGTGGTTGAGCCTTTCTCCGATGCTATTCACAAATGAACCTATGCTGAGTTTTGCCAGCCCCTTTCATACGTATTTGACTATTGTTATCGGAACGTTAATCATCTTTTTTACTGGGTTTTTGGCTACAATTTGGAATAAAAAATAGTGTCCGAAATCCTTCCGGTTTAAAGTAACTTTTGTGGGGTTTACTTGCCGGGATATATTTGAGAATTTTACTTTAAAAAAAAATAAATAATGAATACTCCTACAAAATCGATTTTTGGAATTCTAATGCTGACAATTCTGGCAATTTCCTGCCAAAATGAAAAAACTTCAAATATCGACAACATCGATCCCGATATTGGTGGAGTGGGTTTTTTATTACAACCAACACGGCCTACCATTCAGTTGCCCAATCAGATGGTTAGGATGTATCCAATACGCAAAGATTACATTGATGATCAAATTTCCTGGTTTCCCATGAGTACAGTTTCGCATCGCAATGGGGAATTGTTTGGTGTCAAACCTATTAATGGAACGGATAAAGATGATAAATGGAATTATAAACTGGCTTATGATCATGACCTGGAAATAAAAAAACCTTGGTACTATTCGGCGTGGCTGGTCGAAGATGAAATACAGGTGGAATATACACCTGGAGCAAAATCAGGGATGTTTAGATTTACATTTAATGGTGGTGGATATTCATTGCTTTTTAAAACGCTACAATCTGGAACCTTTAGCATAAAAGATAACCAAATTCTGGAAGGTGTTGAAATGTTTCATGGGATGCAGGCCTATGTTTATGGTATCTGGGATCAAACAGTAGAGTCAGGAACTGAAAATACATCAACGGATAAAACGGGGATGGCATGGATTTCCAATACAAATTCAACCCAAAAATCCATTTCATTTAAATATGGATTCTCATTTATCAGTGTTGAACAGGCAAAAGAAAATCTTGAAAAAGAAATTCCGGCATGGGGTTTTGATGCCTTGAAAGCAACAGGACAACAGGCATGGGAAAGTAAAATAAATCAGATCAATGTAAAAGGTGGCACTGAGGCCCAGCGACGGACATTTTATACATCATTGTATCGAACGTATGAGCGCATGATTGATATCAATGAAGGGGGAAAGTACTTTTCTGCGTATGACCATACAATACATGAATCAAAAGAACCATTCTATGTCGATGACTGGGTTTGGGATACTTATCTGGCTCATCATCCTTTACGTATGATTTTACATCCGGATCAGGAAGCGGAAATGTTGCAATCTTATGCGTTGATGTATCAGCAAAGTGGCTGGTTGCCTCAATTCCCATTGACTTTTGGAGATAATCCAGCAATGAATGGATTTCATTCCTCTATTGTTTTTCTGGATGCATGGCGTAAAGGCATTCGTAATTTCGATCAGGAATTGGCCTATGAAGGAATGCGAAAGAATGCTACTGCTGCAACAATGCTACCATGGAGAAACGGACCAAATTGCAGCCTGGATTCCTTTTATTATGAGCATGGTTTTTATCCGGCATTGCATCCTGATGAAATTGAAACGGTTGCACAGGTTCATTCTTTTGAGAAGCGGCAATCCGTCGCGATTACGCTCGGTCACAGTTTCGATGACTGGGCCCTGGCTCAAATGGCTAAAGAGTTGGGTAAAGAAAACGATTATGCATTCTTTTTGCCCAAAGCCAAAAACTATCAAAACCTCTATCAGCCAGCAAATGGTTTGATGATGCCCAAGGATGAAAAAGGTGAATGGATCGATATTGATCCGAAATTTGACGGTGGTATGGGGGGACGAGATTATTATGATGAGAACAATGCATACACCTATGCCTGGCAAGTACAACATGATGTGCCTGGTTTAATAAATTTGATGGGAGGAAGAACCGCTTTCGAACAGAATCTGGATCAATTGTTCAGAGAAGATCTGGGGCATAATAAATATCAATTCTGGGCAAAATTTCCAGATGCGACGGGTTTAGTAGGCCAGTTTTCGATGGGAAATGAACCCAGTTTTCATATCCCGTATTTATATAATTTCACCGATTCTCCCTGGAAAACACAAAAGCAAATCAGGTTTTTACTGGATGTTTGGTATAAAGACAATATTTTTGGCATCCCCGGTGATGAAGACGGAGGAGGGATGACTTCGTTTGTTGTTTTTTCCATGATGGGGTTTTACCCAATTACTCCAGGTATTCCTTGGTACACCGTTGGAAGTCCAACATTTGAAGAAGTTACCATCAATCTGTCAAATGATAAGATATTTAATGTAATTGCAGAAGGAGCTTCACCTGTAAACAAATACATTCAATCAGCCGAGTTCAATGGCAAAGTCATGGAAATTCCTTGGTTTTCTCATGATGATCTCATGGCTGGGGGTACACTTAATTTAGTCATGGGCCCCAAGCCAAACAAAGAGTTGTGGAAAGATGCAGATCCCGGATTTTTGTATAAGTAAATTTCTTTTTTCCAATAGTAGTTTTTGATGTCATGACCCCTGTTTATATATAAGTTTATATACAGCAGGTTATTCTAGTTTGGAAATCTCTTTTTTAATATTTTAATAAATGCATTCTGAACAAAGTGAAGAAGATTGTTATTGTGTTGCGAGGTTTTAGAAAGTTATATAAGAAATAAATGAAGAGGATAGTCCTATAATATTACTGTATTGGCAAACAAGCATATTAAATTAAAAAATAATACTATTTAATATTCAAATATTCATATATATTTGAGATTGAATATAAGTTAATTCTATAATAAAAATGATTTTATATAATGCATAATGATATTATTTGATATTAACTCCATTTTAAAAAGAGTGCCTCGTATAATTATGGCATTTTTTCTTATAGACGTTGGTCTTTGTATTGCTTATATCATAGATAATTTAATTGGGCAACCTTATTCAGCCACAACCAGGTTATTAAATCTAGATGGAGAATCTAGTATTTCAACCTGGTATTCATCTATGCAACTTTTTTGTGTTTTTATTCTTAGTGCGTTATACTGTTATCATAAATTCAAGGGAAAGGATAAATTGAGTATACTAATTTTTTTACCAATTATATTTCTTTTAATGTCTATTGATGAATCTGTCCAGATTCATGAAGGATTAGGAAATATAAGCGACATTTTATTTCCTTCTGGAAGCCGTGAAGGTACCAATTTTTATAGGACAGGGATTTGGATGTTTGTTTTTGGGCTTCCTTTTCTTGCTCTTTTCGTAGGATTTGTCAATTCGCTGAAACGATTGGTTTATAGCTCATTACCTAGTTTAAAGAAGTTAATGATTGGTATGGTTATTATGCTAACAGGAGCATTAGGATTTGAATTTGTTTCAAATTTTATTAATGATAATTATATCTATATTGAAGTTGTATTTGAAGAAGGATTGGAAATGATTGGTGTTACGGTGATGTTTTGGGCTGTATATGAAATGGTTCTAGATTTCATTCCTGATTTTGATACAATAAAAATCTAAAGACACAAATTTAGGTAAGCTAAAACTAATTGGGTATAATAGTGAGTAAAAAAAACTTTTTTTAAGATCCAAGGCGACAATAAATCGAACTCAGGTTTATAGGTCCCAAGCTAAACAAAGAAGTCCGAAAAGATGCCGATCCCGGATTTTTGTATAAGTAGATAGATTCGGTCAAAAACAATTGCATTCAATTGAATAATTATAAAAATTTTTAACAAAGGATTTAGATTCAATAAGTTTCCTACATTAAACCGTTTTAAGGCTATTTCTTTTTCTGATAAGAACTACAGTAATTGTAAGAATTGATAGTGCGAAAACAAATAAAATTATTCCAGTGGGAGGGTATGCTATGCTGGGAATAAAACCTAAGGCGTTTTGATCTTTTAGAATAACGCGAATCAATTTTTTGGTTATAGCTGTTGCACTTTTGCCAGGGAAAGCATTGACCATTACAACAATGCTCACTTGATAATCAGGTAAATAAACCATATAGGTTGTTGTTCCTATGTTTCCTCCCGCATGTCCTATGGCAAGTTTACCTGAAGAAAAACTATTGCGGTAAACCTGTACTCCTAATCCGTAAGCTTTCATATCGCCAAATGGCTTGAACTTTACAAATTGTGACATTTCTGCCATAGATTGTGCTTGTAAGACTTTTCCTTCATAGAGTGCCGTACTCCATGTCGCTAAATCCATTGCTGTAGTAAAAACTCCTGATGATCCGAACGTGATCGATTCGTGTGATGCTCTCGGCAAGAATGTTAGATCGACGGTAGGATCACCAAAATTAAAGTTGTCGCCAAAAACATGAGCTTGATTTTCGGGTATGGTATCTTCCTGAGAGAGATAGATATTTTCAATCCCCAGCGGTTCGAATAAATGCTTTTTTAATTCAGTCGAAAGGGTTGAGCCTGTGGACTTTTCAATGATCATTGCTAGCAGTAAATAATTTGTGTTAGAATATCGCCATCCTTTACCAGGTGCAAAATAAGGATCTTTTATATAGCCCAATACTTCCTCTGGAGTCCAAACTTTCCCCCGGTCTTTTTTCAGCTCATCCCAGATTTTTTGATTATCCCAAAACATATAAATGCCGCTTGTATGATTGAGCAGTTGCCGAATGGTAATTGTGCTATTTACATTTGGATAGGTTGGCAGCCATCTGGATAATGGGTCATCAAGCGATAATTTATTTTCTTCGACAAGTTTTAAAGTAAGGGCTGCAACAAAATTTTTAGTGACACTACCGATAGCAAATAGCATATCAGGTTTCATTGAAACGGAGTCGTGTGAAATACCGCTGACCATGGAGAACTTTATGCTGTCCTGGATGATTATTGCTGTTGAAACTCCGCGCTCATTATATTTTAGAATTGTTCTATCCAATACATCCTGAATTTGTTCTTCAAGTGAGCAGTCTCGCTTGTTTGAACAAGAAGTCTGGAAAAGCATCAAAGTAATAATAATGTATAACCACCCTTTCATAAGATGAAATCTTTTAAACTGCATATTTATTATAACATTCATGAATAGTGAAGTGGTTCATTGAAAAAGTATTTCATTTTAGAAATCCTGAGATTTCAAGATTAAGCGAGTTGACCTGTGGCATTTAGATTTAAAATGATTTAAATTGTTATCGGTAATTTTATCCCTTCTAGATTATGAAAAGACTTATACTCATTTCTATTTTGACATTTTTTTACTTTCCAATTTTTGCGGATACTTTCAACATCAAAGATTTTGGAGCTAAGGAAAATCAATTGTCTACTTTAGCAATACAAAAAGCGGTTGATGCTTGTCATGAATCTGGCGGCGGCACGGTGCTTGTACCGGCAGGGACATTCATAACGGGTACTATTGTGCTCAAGAGTTTTGTTGATTTGCATCTCGAACAAGGCGCAATTTTACAGGGAAGCAAACTTGTCAGTGACTATCTCGAAACATTTCGACGACACGGAATTATATTTTGTCTCGATGCTGAACAAGTGAGTGTTACTGGAGAGGGCATTATTGATGGTTCTGGCACTTCGTTTTATAACGAAAAAACAAATCATATCTATCCCGAATTTGACAAATCGCTCACGCGTCAAAAAGATGGTTATATGCCAGAGGGTGTTTTTTTTACCGATGGACCCATCGAACGGATTGATGCTCCGGGTATGACCATCACATTTTATCATTGCAACAGGATAACACTTAAGGATTTTACACTTAAAGATACTCCCGTGTGGGCAACTCGATTAGCATATTGTGATGATGTCCTGGTGAGTGGGATATCCATTTTGAATAATCTTATGGTTCCAAACAGTGATGGAGTGCATTGCACTGCCTCTCGAAATGTGCGTATTTCTGATTGTGATATTAGAGCAGGAGATGATGCAATTATTGTAACTGGATTTGCGATACAGGAGGATATTCCCGGGTATGCACACTCAGATCAGTCGCAGTATAGCCATGGAAATAAAAGCATTTACTCTGAAAATATTAGTGTTTCAAACTGTGTACTACAATCCAGATCAGCAGGCATTCGTATTGGATATGGACAGCATCCCATACGTCGATGCACGTTTAGCAATATTGTGATTTACGGATCTAATCGTGGTATTGGCATTTTTGCTCATGATGCTGCTTCAATCGAAGAACTGATTTTTTCCGATATTATCATTGAGTCAAAACTGCATAATGGGCAGTGGTGGGGAAATGGCGAGCCGATTCATCTATCGTCGATATCCCGTTTTGAAGGAGAGCCTGCCGGCCAAATCCGTAATGTACAATTCAATAATATCATCGCTACCGGAGAAGCAGGCTTCCTGGTGTACGGACAACAAGAAAGTAGGATGGAGAATATTCGTTTCAACAATGTTCAGTTAAAAATAATCAATGGCGTAGAAACCATTGCATATGGTGGAAATTTTGACTTGCGACCAGCAGCTGATGAAAAACAAAGGCTATTCGAGCATGATATTCCAGGGATATATGCACAGTTTGTCGATGGATTGGTTATTCGTGATTTTACCCTTGATTGGGGTGAGCATTTGCCTGGATTTTTCACACATGGTATCGAATGTGTTGGAGTCAAAAAACTTAGTATTGATGGATTTGATGGTAAAGCACATGCAGGAAATCCTGCGAATCAGAAGCTTAAATTGGTCGATACAACTATGAACGATGCCGATTAATAGTGACTAAATATACCATCTGTTTTCTATGGATTAATCACAGTTTATTAAAAATAGTTGAGACCTGGACTCCTTTGACCAGGGTTTGATAAACGACACAATACCGTTCAGTCAGTTTAGCTAAACTTTCCATTTGTTCTGTTGTAGCAGCACAATCTAAAGTGAATGATAGGCGAATTGCTTTAAAGCCTACAGGTGCGGCTTTAGAAACCCCTAAAGTTCCACGGAAATCTAAATCTCCTTCTGCTAGAACAGTCGCGTCTTTAATCTCAATACCTATCGCAGTGGACACTGCGCTAAGGGTAACTCCTGCGCAAGCGACTAATGCTTCAAGAAGTAAGTCACCTGAACAAGCAAACATTCCATCACCACCGGTGGCAGGATGCAAACCCGCCTCTATCAGTATTCTTCCGGTATCAACCTTACACGTAATGCCCTCACCAATTTTCCCTTGAGCTTTTAGTGTGATAAGAGCTGAAGCCGGCTGTTCACGATATTTTTCTTTAAGCGGTGCCTGGATATTCCTTATTTCATTTGAGTTCATTATTCACAGATTTAATTTGGATAATACATAATGGATTTTGATCAATTATTCCATTGGATAACCAATAATGAGACCGCCTGACTTGGCAGATTAACTGAAATGGAAACCTTTTCATCTTTAATTTTTAATGACTTGGGTTTATCAAGCATTTTAAGTTTTCCAGCTTTTTCCAATACGGTGAATTGTTCTTTTGTCGGATTTTGGGGTGATCCCATTTCCATCCATGCTTGGTATGCATTACTGTTTTTATTGTCGATCCGATAGTGAAGTAAGGTGGCGGTTTTTGTTTTTAAGCTATTCATTTTCACATCAACCCGAGTGGGCTGTGTAATTTTATTTAAATCATGATAATTCCAAAGAAGCACCGCAGCACCTGTTTCATTTACTGAGGCCATTGCATTGATATCCGGTTTTTCACCCCGAACGCTCGAATCGGTTATGCTGAAGAAGTCATATGCCAAATCTCCCGTAACTTTTACTTTTTCACCCTGCATCATTCCGAACATTCTGAATACATTCAATACCGGTTTATCTACTCCATTTGTAGCTAAATCACGATATCCATTGAACCATGGTTGGTTTTCGAATTCAAATGCCCAGGTGACAATACCGCGTAGATTTACCTGGAAATACTCTGCAAGTTCATATATTCTTGGAAATGATGCCGCAGTGTAACTGCTGTACATCGTTCCATTTCGGTAAGCATTTTCAGGATAATCCTTCATGGAACAGGCAGCACAACCCTCAGGATCAGATTCACCAATAATGATTGGTGTATTTTTTAATGTTGGATAAGATGCTACAATCTCAAAACCTTTGGAAATATCTCGCAATTGGGTACCCATATTCATTAATATGATACTGTCTTGCAATATGGGTTTTCCTTTGGCATGGAATCCAATATAATCCAATGGAGCACCTTTTTCGCCGGTAACAAAATTTTTACCATTCACAATATGATCAAGGAAGGTTCTTAAAAATACTTCGGCATCGTTCCAGGATGGTCCTGTACTATGTGGCCCCCCGATAACAGCTGAGGGCAAGGCTCGTTTTACTGCATCAGCAGTGTAGTCGTACAGTTTAATATATTCTTCGGTTGTTCCCTGCCAGTATCCAATATTTGGTTCATTCCACAATTCCCAGTACCAGGTTTCTATTTCGTCTTTTCCATATTTTTTGACACAATGCATAACCCATTGATAAACGAGTTCTCCCCATTTATTATAATCTTTTGGTGGATAGGCCCAACCTGTGAATATCTCATTGTAGGGCGCACCTGGTCTCCATTTGTGAGTGTATGGAGTAGGTTTTACTGATAAAGCTTCTGGCATAAAACCAATCTCAACAATTGGTTTCATTTTTCTTGCCACATATGTGTCAAATATGCTGTCTACAATATGCCAGTCATAAATCGGGTTCCCTTTTTCATCCTCGCTATAAATATTGGTTGAACCCCATTTTAGGGAAGGGGTGCCGTCTCCACTGGTAAGCAGGTTGTGGGCTCTTACATAAACGGGAACCGGACTAAGTTCTGCAATTTCAGACAACAATTTTTTTCCATCATTCATATAGGTATAGTTTGGCTCATCATATCCAAACATAGCCCACGCATTACTTAATGCTCCTATTTTATCTTCTAAATCCACACTGATATTTACAACTTTCTCCGACGAATGAGTAGTGTCATCTGAACAGGAAATGAAAAATAGGATGCAGAAAAGAAGGTAAATTGATTTCATGAAATTCAATATTTATGGCAAATTTATTTATCTAAATATAATCATTACATACAAAGATTAGTAATCCAATTTTAGCAAGGCAAATGTTATTGCGAAGCGATTCCAAGGGTTGGGATTTCTATTATGAAGGTGTGAGAGATTAAATTTATTTTTTTGAAACACGATCGATTTTTTTTTCAAACCATTTTAAACCTTTTTCCAAGTCATTACTCTAAGAAGAAAACAATTAAATTTTAGCGTTATGAAAAAAGCAGACATTAAAAACAGAATTAAAATCAAATTCATCCTCGGATTAGCCGTAGCAATTATGGTATTTTTCACCGGATGCAACAACGACCAGGTTGAATCTCCAGCAAGCGAAGTTGATGAAGAAACCTTAGATGCAGAATCAATTGTCCAGGCAGATTTTGAAGATATTGATGACATCACTTCCATCGTGATGGAAATCGCAGAAAGTAACTCAGGAGGCAGAATTGCAAGTATCGATGATGATCGTTGCCAATGTGCCGTAATCACACATGATACAGAAAATCATACCATAACCATTGATTTTGGAGATGGCTGTGTAGGGCCAAATGGAGTTGTGCGCAGTGGTATTATTTTCATAACATATGACGGTCGCAGATTTGTCCCAGGATCTACCTGGACTATTACGTTTAGAAATTTTTATGTAAACCGTCGTCAAATAGAAGGACTAAGAACTGTCACCAATATTTCGGAATCTCTGGAAGCCAACCCAACTTTCCACATCACTCTGGAAGACGGAAAAATAACATGGCCTGACGAGACTTTTGCAACCCGGGAAGTTGATAAAATTCGCGTTTGGGTGAGATCAAGCAATCCATTATTGGATGAATTCCATATCCTCACCGGTAGTACAACCTCCGGAATGAACCGCCGAAGTATAGCATACAAAACGGAAGTGCTATCCGATCTTATTTACAAGCGGAATTGCCGCAATGATCTGAGAATACGCATTCCTGTTCAGGGGATTAAGGAAATCATTAAAAGAGAAAAAACATGTGTGATCGATTTTGGAAATGGTGAATGCGATACCATTGTAGAAATTACCTGCGGAGATGTGGTTAGGACTTTAAATTGGGAGGAAAGGCTGTAGCCCAGTTTGAAAAAATAGGATACAAATTCGCTTAATCCATTAGCAAAAAACATGAGCACATATATATGTCCTCATGTTTTTTATATTCGTAGGTAATACCCAAGAATTATAATACCCCAAAAAATATTTCAAATGGATAAAAAAGACGTAATGCTAAAATGAATGGTAAGTATAAAACAGACTTCTTAAAATTTTAATATTTTCAGTTTCCTAAATATCTCAATTTGCTCAATTCCCCCTGCTTTTTTGGATTAAACAATCCACCAATACTGGCCCTAATAGTATGGAAATTACCTGATAAGTCTGTAAAAATTTCTTTAGTGTTAAAATCAACAATATTATACTTGTAGCTTAACCCAACATAATTTCGATTGTTAAAGTACC
>JAHEMV010000512.1 GCA_024643455.1 Cytophagales bacterium | reverse complement strand
GCCAGCTGCGTCGTTGTTGTAATCGACATTTTAAGGGCAACCTCATCGATAACCACTGCTATTGCACATGGAGTAAACGCAATAAAACCAGTAGAAACGTTAGGTGAATGTCGTGAATTGAAGTTACAAGGTCATATTGGAGCAGCTGAACGGGGCGGTAAAAAGGTTGGTGGATTTGACATTGGAAATTCTCCTTTCAGCTACATGAATCCCGAGCTGGAAGATAAAAACATTGCAATGACTACCACAAACGGCACTGTGACGCTTAATAGGTCAAAAGGTGCTTTGCAAGTACTTATTGGATCTTTTCTAAACTATTCGGCTCTCCTCTCCTATCTTGAGCGACTTCCCTGTGATGTGCTTTTGCATTGTGCAGGATGGAAAGGAAAAATAAATTTAGAAGATACACTTTTTGCCGGAGCAGTTATTTATGGACTAAAACAAATGTTTGAATACGACTCCGATGTCCCTTTAATGGCGGCTAATTTGTATAAACACGCAAAAAACGACCTGAAGTCAGCAATTGAAGACTCCTCACATGTCTCGAGACTTATAAAACTTGGTTTAGAAAAAGATGTTGATTTTTGCTTGAAATTTGATGAATACAAAGTAATCCCTATTTTGAAAGGAGAGTATATTTCCAAACTCAAATTGGGAGATATGCTGTTCTAATTTTAATCAGTATAAGGAATTCACCCACCTACTCGATATTTGAAATGTCGAATTAATATCATAGGATTTGCAATCCGTCTACTCTTTTTTCAACTTAGGGTTGTTTTTGTGTCGGTCAAAATCACGGATATTTTTCTTTTCCAGATTACGTTTAAATGCAGCAGTCAAATCGATTCCGGTTTGGTTTGCCAGGCAAATCAAAACCCAAAGCACATCAGCAAGTTCATCGTCCAGATTTTTTGATTGGTCTGATTCTTTGAAGGATTGTTCACCATACTTCCTGGCAATTATTCTGGCTACTTCACCAACCTCTTCTGTTAGCATGGCCATATTGGTGAGTTCATTAAAATAACGAACTCCCACTGTTTTTATCCAGTCATCAACCAACTTTTGTGCTTCACTTATTTCCATTATTTCTTATCCTTAGTGTCAATAATTATCGTAACTGGACCATCATTGCAGAGTGATACCTGCATCATTGCACCAAATTCACCAGTTTGGATTTTTTTTGATAATTCCATCTCCAATTTTTGTCTGATTTTTTCATAAAGTGGAATTGCAACTTCCGGCCTGGCGGCTTTGATGTAGGATGGCCTGTTTCCTTTTTTTGTTGAAGCATGGAGAGTAAACTGACTCACAAGCAAAATATCTCCGCCAATATCAATCAGGCTTCGATTCATTACACCTTCCTCATCGTCAAAAATTCTTAGGTTTACAATCTTTCTGCTAAGCCAATCAATATCCTCTTCCCCATCTTCATTTTCAATCCCCAGCAATATCATTAATCCAACACCAATTTGACCTTTTAAGCTATTTTCTATCTCTACTTTAGCTTCCTTTACTCGTTGAATAACTGCGATCACATCTTTTTTATTTAATAAGTCGAAAATGAAAATAATTATCTCTTATTTCAAGTATTCTAAAAGATTTAGCTGAATTGACACGCATAAAACCTAAGCCAATTTACTTTTTCCTGTTCCTCTTTGGGTTCATTGTGGCTATGTTTTATTACCAGTTTCAGCCTGCTAATAATTATAAGATTACCAGGTTGGCTGATGCCAATGAGTATGAAAAAATATATACTTATTTCCATAGTGATTCCGCAGATTATACTGTCCGGTTTGGCATTCACAACCGTATCGTCATTCCCTTTTTGGCGACATTTATGCCTGCTAAAAATATATCGACTAACTTTTTTATCCTCAATACTTTTTTTGCCATGCTTTCACTTTTGGCTCTAATTTATCTTTTCAGATACTTCAACATCAACACATTATATATCGTGCTCAGTGCTATTTATTTTTCGCTGCACTGGGTGGGGCCATTCCGACAAAATGCTATCAGTCCAATCAATGTTGATATGCCGGTTTACTTGTTTGAAGTCATTTTTCTGATCTTATTTATTAAAAAAAAGTATTTCTTACTGCTGATATTGAGTCCAGTTGCTATCGCCACCAAAGAACTTTTTCTGGCTATGGACATTGTTTTTCTTTTCATTTCCCTGTTTTGGAGATTCTACTATCAAGACAAGAGCTTTTCAATTCCATGGATTTTGGGCATTTTATTTACTGGAGTCCTGACTAAACTATTATTGAATTATTACTACCCTTCTGTTTCACCCGGCAGAAATTCAATGCTGGTAATGGCTTTTCATTTAAGAGAAATGGCCCTCCACCCCGATCATGCCATTCGATGGATTTTGAGCCTTTTTGGCGCATTTAGTGCCTTTCTATTTGTGACAATAAAAAAACCAAAGGATATTAAGTCCATAACAAAAGATGATGCCCTGATCTATTTGCTAGGTTTATCAATGCTAGCTTTGAGTATTCTTGGCGGGATGGATTACACCCGGTTGATATTTCTGGGATTTCCTTATGTTATGATTTCAATTTTAAAAATTGGTAATCCAACAAAACAAGAAATGATCTGGGCGTTTATATTGTCTATCACATTGACTCGATTCTGGATGGTTTTGCCTACAGCAACTGGTGATATTAGGGTTTATGGTGGATGGATGCCGGAATATGCAGATACAGCACACTTGGTTTCATGGACTTTAACTGCTTTACTTTACCTGATCTTGTATTTTGGTGGACGGGGAATTTGGCGATTAGCTTTTAAAGCTGGCCATACTCCTGAATGACATCTGACTGTAAAACCAACACTCCTTTATGTGCTTGTTGTGAAACATGAATCATCGCTTTAGCGACAGTTTCGGCTTGTATGGCCCGGTACTTTTTTGCAGCACCTCGAAGAAATGGATTGATGATCTTCGCAACTGCAGCTCCTGCTTGTTCCCCAATTCGCTTTTCATTTCTTTTGCCCAGCAACAGCGAAGGTCGAAATATATTTACACTTTCAAATCCAATTTGACTAATGGCATTTTCAATTTCACCTTTAACGCGATTGTAATAAAAAAAAGATCTGGAACTGGCACCGGAAGCCGTAATAATATTGAATTGTTTTGCTCCATTATTATAAGACAACTTTGCCAGTTCATAGGGATATATATAATCTACCTGGTAAAACCGATCTTTTGTTCGTGCTTTTTTCATTGTCGTACCTAGACAGCAAAAGACAACGTCCACTTTAATTATTTCTTTAAAATCCATCATGTGATCAAAGTCAATTTCAACCACAGAAACACTATCAGAATGGAATTTAGCACCTTTTCTGATCACGACGATCAATTCATCAAACAACTTGGAGGCAATTAGATGACGAACTAAAAATCCACCCACTAATCCAGTGGCTCCGGCAATTAACGCTTTTCCAGCCATGGTTTATTGGTCAAATTCGTCTGTATCTGATGCCCTCGCATGCGATTGTTCATATTCCAGAAAAGCCATGATGTCTTCATTGATTGAATGGAACACCAAAAATATGATCGAAATATCATCGGCCAAACCTGTGACAGGTATAAAGTCTGGAATAAGATCCAGGGGCATCAAAAAGTAGATCAATGAACCAATAATCATGAGCAGGGATTTCCATGGAATTAAACGATATTCTCCTTTGATATATGCCCTGAGCATTCTGATCATGGTTTTTACTTTTTCAAAAAATTCAGAAACCCGTTTTTTAGTGCCATCCATATCAGACATCTTATCTTTGACAGAACCAATAAGGTTGGAAATCTGGTCTGGATGGGTAGCCATCCCTGCGGCTTTTCTTAACGCATTCTGGAAGATCTTACTTCTTAAATAAT
>JAHEMV010000511.1 GCA_024643455.1 Cytophagales bacterium | reverse complement strand
TATTAGTTTAACAAAATGACAAAGATGTTTTTTCAAATCGTGAAAAACCACAAAGGTATTGGTAGAGCTGTTAGATAGTAATAAAGAAATTTTTGGCCATTGTTCCATCCACAAATCGTGCAACAATAATCACTTTTGGGGCTACGTCAGAAGGTTTGCAAAGTGCAGAAATAAAAATTGAAACTTCCGAGGATAATCATACAGTAGTTGATTTTAACAAAGTAATGAAATAATAACATTCTCGAACTGAATAAATCATGAAAAGGAAAATAGTTAAATCGGCAATAGTGCCTGCTTTAGTTTGGTTGGTCATATTTAATATTAGCTCAACTTTAACACTCGCACAAAAAAACAACAATCCGGAAAAGAAGGATGTTTATGTAGATCAGTATGGTGTAATGCGGTGGCCTGACAATCAGGAAGTTCATGGTTTTGGAGTGAATTATACTGTTCCTTTTGCTCATGCATATCGTTCAGCTATCAAGTTGGGGATTGATCCAAAAAAAGCCATTGATGATGATATATACCATTTTGCCCGACTGGGTTTTGATGCTTATCGCGTACATGTTTGGGATACTGAGATCAGTGACACGTTGGGAAATCTCATTGAAAATGAGCATTTGGAATTGTTTGATTATATGCTGGACAAAATGAAACAAAGAGGAATGAAATTCATTCTGACTCCGATTGCTTTCTGGGGAAACGGATGGCCAGACAGGGATGAAAACACGCCAGGTTTTTCTCATAAGTATGGAAAAGATAATTGTCTGACTAATGAAGATGCCATCAAAGCTCAGGAGAACTATTTGTTTCAATTTTTGAATCATGTAAATCAATATACAGGAATTGCATACAAGAACGAAACTGCTATGATTGCCTTCGAAATCAGCAATGAGCCGCATCATCGTGAAGCACCGGAAAAGGTCACAGCCTATATTTCAAGAATGGTGCAATCTATGAGGAAGACAGGATGTGAGAAGCCAATTTTCTATAATATTAGCCATAGCATTCATCTTGCGGAAGCCTATTTCGATGCAGGAATACAGGGGGGCACATTCCAGTGGTACCCAACCGGTCTTGGTTTTCAAAAGGAGTTAAAGGGTAATATGCTACCCAATGTCGATAAATATGCAATTCCTTTTGAAGATGTTATAAAAAGGCACCAGGGGGCAAAAATGGTATATGAGTTTGATGCTGCAGATATAGGACGGTCATACATTTATCCAGCGATAGCGCGAAGTTTCAGAACTGCAGGTATCCAATGGGCGACACATTTCTCTTATGATCCCACCTATTTGGCTTATGCCAACACGGAATACAATACCCACTATATGAATTTGGTATATGCACCACCAAAAGCAATAAGTCTAAAGATTGCGGCGGAAGTTTTCCACCAAATACCTATGGGAAGAAATTTTGGCACGTTTCCAGGAAATGCCACATTTGATGCATTTCATGTTAGCTATGAAAATGATTTGGCAGAAATGCTTACGGATGAAAAGTTTTTTTATACCAATACTACTACTACCATTCCAAAAGATGTTAATAAACTAAAGGAAATTGCTGGTTTTGGGAACTCCACTATCATTGCATACGAAGGATTGGGAGCTTATTTTCTTGATCAAATTAATAAAGGCGAATGGCGGCTGGAAGTTTTGCCAGATGCCATCTGGATTGATAATGTATTTGGTAGAAACAGCCTCGGAAAAACACGTGTGGTAATCAACTGGAGGGAATGGCCAATGGCTATTCATCTACCAGATCTGGGCGAAAATTTTACAATCAAACCATTAAACTCAGGCAACACCAAACAATCCGAAGTACGAGGCAATCAATTTTCAATCACTCCGGGAACATATTTGTTGACAAAAAGCGGAATCAAATCAAAAAAGACCGGTAATGAGGAATGGAAAAATATTACGTTGAATGAGTTTGTCGCACCGGTCACTACCATAGAACAATCAGAACTATTGCATAACCCGATATCCGAAATGGAAGCGGGTAATGATTACAAAATAACAGCCACCGTGGTAACCCGGGATGTGCCAAAATCGGTTACAGTCAATATTTTATCAGGTTTCCGTGGTAAAAGGTATGATATGGTAAAAGAGGCAGCTTACACGTATTCAGTGACAGTTCCAAAGGAAGAAATGAATGAAGGATTCTTGAGATATTTTATCATTTTGAATGATGGTACAGGAGATTATGTATTTCCCGGAAAGCATGCAAGCCAATCTGAGCGACTTGATCTTTCAGAGGCTGAGCCATACGAAGTAAAAGTACTTGCCAAAGATCAACCCATCTATTTATTTGATGCCCTGACAGACTATCAATATTTAAACATCCCATGGAGGCGAGGCTTTAAATTGATGCCAAAAGCAGAACCTGGAAAAGCTGCCTATCAGGTTAACATTGAAAAACTATTTACTGATGATGCGGAAAATCCAGATGGTGAAAAAATATATGATTTTTCCATGCGGTTTTATTTTAATGATAAAATCAAAGGCAGAGCAAACAGTATTAATAGAATGAAGGAACTGGTCTTATCGGGGAATTCACTAAACGACAAGTCATGCCCGATTCAGGTGGGATTAATTTCAAAAACTGGTGATGTATATGGGGCAATTGTACAATTGGACCCTGAATCATCTGAGTATAAAATATTGCTTTCCGAGTTGAAGCCTGTGAAACTAGTTACGCTTCCACGACCATATCCCTCATTTTTGCCCTATTATTTTGATGGTGGATCCCACACCAATTTTAATATAGAAGATATAGAGGCAATCCAGATTTCCATTGGACCGGGCATTTTGACAAGCCAACTCAAAGAATCTCATGGCGCTGCTATTGAACGGGTTTGGCTACAGTAAAAGCGTATTTTGGAAAGTAATTTTATTGTTAGATTTATTAATTGACGTTTAGCAACATTTCAAATTTTAATTTTGTAATAATTCGTCAGATGCTAGTACAAGGAACATGAAATGTGTAGCACCGCCGCCCATTACATACTCCGTCTGTTGCCATAAATAAGGCCATACTTTCAGTTCTGGAAAATCTGGTCTGATTAAAGCCGTGCCTGATGCGGATCCACCAGGTATGAAAGACCATTCATCGCGGTTAACTCCGTAGGCTACCAGCAACGACTGTGCGCCAACACCAGAAACGAAAGAAGAAGTGTTACTCCCAGGATGTACTCCCAGATCAAAATTCATTGCATTAAATATTGGATCTGAGTTAAAAATTTCAGGAAATCCTTTATGTAGAAAATACTGGTTTACGCCAAAGCGTTGTATATTCCAGCCATCGCCCCAGATGTTAGGATTATAGCGGACACCGTATGGAGTTTCATTCACAACCGTGTCCAGTTCATCAGCATATTTTTTTAAGGCATCTTTCAACTCATTCAGAAATATTTCATCTGTGATTTTAGAAGCCAATCGTCCCATAGCCGGCCCAGTAAATCTCAGGTTTTCCAAGACCAACACTTTATTTTCAATAATAAAATCGTAGTAAGTTTTATCTCCTGTTGAAAGGTACAATTCAACTGCTGTGTCGATCAATCCTGGATTTCCAGAATCTTTATGTTGTAACCATAAAGCTTTTGCTGTCAACAAACAATCATTGGCCAAAGCATCATTATACCCCTTCAGGCTTCTGTATGCCGTCCCCAGGCAAGCGGAAACTTCCAATTCTCTTCGAGGATTTTCTTCTGTGAATACCCAGCGATCATCCCGAATGCCAGAATGGGTTGCCGTTCTTTGTGTTGAGTCAAGAGAAGCTTTATATATTAAATTGTCGGTCATGGTTGATCCATCGCCAAGCAACGAATATTGACGACCCGTTGGACAAATAATTCCTCTGTAAAGTCTTCCAAGTGATTTATA
>JAHEMV010000066.1 GCA_024643455.1 Cytophagales bacterium | reverse complement strand
GATATCAATTATCTTTGGTTTGCTTTACGTTTTGCGTTATAAATGATATTTTCATATCCGCAATGTTTACCATACATACATTGTGTATTTTTTAATAAAACATCCGGAAATAATTTTTAATAATCAACCAGCACACATAATGTGTATAAATGCAAAAGCGTTTAGCCCTGCGTTGTGGGCAATAACATGATAAAATTAAGTTTCATATCGATAATTGTTTCAGTGACGGTTTCGTGTTCAGACAAACCAAAGGACGTTGGACGACAAATTGAATTGAAGAATATTTATCAGTTTTCATATCAACATGGTGGACTTGGGAGAGATTCAGTTGTTTTACTAAACAGCGACAACAAGAGTGAATTTTATGACGGAATACAGATTTTCCGTGGACAACAACTAATAATTGATTACCAAGAAAAGAATCTTGAGATAATTGGGACTCCCCAAAATGTATTTGTTGAACATTCAAGACGGACACAGAACGAATACTTTTATATCTTTAAAATATTTGAGGGACAAAGTCCTAATAGTTTTCTTATTGTAATTACTTCAAAAGAGGAGAGTTCAATTTTTGGAAAGACTGAGACAAACTCTGCTGACATTTTTGGAGATATAGATTATGATGGAAAATTTGAAATAGGTGGGTGGACAGATTATTGCCAGGAAGACGATTCCAATAAATGTCCAGACATGAATCTTTATAGAGTATTTGAGATTGATGACAATTTTCCGACCGACACAACACTAACGAAAATTTTTAAACAACTAATTAAGTAGAGTTGATGCTACTGCCCACAACAATAGCTATGCGTCAGTCGGAGTGGGAAAGCAACTATTTAATTTTATTTACTCATTGCGTTTTGGTTCGTGAGATAGGTCGCGGTTTTTATACCCAGCCAACCGCATAGCCGAGCGTTGTGCTTTATAAAAATAAAAAATCATTTTATTGTACAATGCAACTTTAAGTACTTATATTCGTACTTATTAAGGCACTTTAATAAGTAAATGATATGATTGCTGCAAATTATTCAGAATTTAGAACTGGACTAAAAAGTTATTTGGACAGTGTGGAGGATGATAATGAAACCTTAATTATTAAAAGAAAGAGTGGAAAAGGAACTGTTATGATTTCGCTTGACGAATACAATTCAATTATGGAAACTTTACATCTCTTAAGCTCCAAGAGAAACGCTGACCGATTATATGAGTCTATTCAACAAATGAAATCCGGTAAAACTATCAGGCCTAAACTCGACGATTAATATGGTTCTTACATTTACCGAAAATGCTTGGGAAGACTATATTTACTGGCAAAAATTTGACAAGAAAATTATAAAGAAAATCAATCAATTAATTAAGGACATACAACGAAATCCTTTCGATGGA
The DNA here is from genome assembly GCA_024643455.1 of Cytophagales bacterium. Taxonomy (GTDB): domain Bacteria; phylum Bacteroidota; class Bacteroidia; order Cytophagales; family Cyclobacteriaceae; genus JAAUQL01. The sequence continues at coordinate 13,346 of JAHEMV010000066.1, read as the reverse complement.
ATCGGGAAACCGGAACCTCTTAAATATGACCTAGCCGGTTATTGGTCTAGACGAATTGATCACGAACATAGATTGGTTTATCAAGTTATTGAAAATGAGTTGTTCATTTATGCTTGCAGATTTCATTACGACTAAAAGAAAAATTACAAAGCAGAACAATGGCGAGCATTCATAGAGTTTTATCGCAAATATCAAGCGCAGTCCCTGTCTGGTGCTTCGTGGGATTAAAACGTTCCCAACGCGCAAAGCTGCCTACGGCAGCCCGGCCTGCGCAACGATTTAATCCCTTACATGCTAGTAGGGACGTAGTAGGTAACCTCATTTAAGACTTATTAATTTAATAACATTTTGACATGAAAGAAATCTTACTGATTGCAATTGTTGCTTCTCTTTCCATGATTGGATGTACGGAACAAACTAAAAAATTCGTACTCGACCCAATTTCTGACCTTGGGCATATAGATGTAATTCTTGACTCGACTACTTGGTATGCCATTAAAAATGACTCCTTTATTCAAAATGAATTTAGCGTATTAAATGTGGACACTGCCTATTATGGTGGCAAGCCAAGTTATGACTTATATTTATTAGGTAATTCGAATTTTTTGCATCTCAGCCTTGCTAAAGGCTTTTGGAATTATCAGCAAGGTGGTGGTGTTTTAGTTTTTCAAACCCAAAAACCAGGTCAGAAAGATACGTTATTAAATTCCTGGCAACAGTTTTACGCCGATTCCTTATATGTTCATACTTTTAAAGGAAGTGATTTTACTATAGATGAAGTCATGGCATGGTATAAAGATGATACTGCTAAGGCCAAAGAAGCAACCTTATTTGCAAATCTTACAACTTATTCCGCAGATGCATACCGTAATTGGGGAATTACAGATTCTATAGTCAATGAAGGTCTGGCTATGAAACAATTTATGGGAAGCTGGGGAGGGGAGCAGTTAAATACCAAACTCTTTAATTCAATCACAGAATTACATATGACCATAAACCAACAAGAATTTAAAGAGATAAAATCGGCATTATTATCTATAGGTTATGAAGAGAAGAAAAACAATTTTACTCATGTCGTCAACCCTCCCATTTTTATAACCATAAGTGAAGAAAAAACGAGGTCAAAATATTCACAAGTTAAATTTAAACTAAACAATTCGATTGCAGAAAAGGAAATAGTTTTCAGCTCAAAGACTACATTAAAGTTGAGTGGAAATGAGGCTTGGCTTATATTTAATTAGAAGTGTGAATTCTATAATAATAAACAAGACTATCTACAACAATGTGCATATGCTTATACCTCCCATTCAGTCGGCATAGCATATACGTTCACGTTGAACAAAAATAAAACATACTCCAGCAAGTTTAGTGAAGCGTAACTGGCGGAAAAACTTTGTAACTAACCTTTTATGTGTCTGACATGGAGTAGTTTCTATTCTTAAAATCACCAAACCACTTTATCATTTGATTTTATAACATAATCAGGTAATGGGAAATCGTCATTGAACATCCTGAAATTAGCGTAATCCTCAATTACTACGTTGGCTTCTGTAATATTCCCATTTTCGGCATACCATAAAACGTTGCAGCTCATTCGGAAAAAAAATTAAATGCTTTTGAAAAAGTAAACTAATTAGTTAACTTTGAGTAATGATTAGAAGAGTAATTGCGTATAAGAATTTCTTTGTTGATTTCTATAAATCTCAAGAACTAAAAGTTCAACAAAAAATCGAATATGTATTAGATTTAGTAAGATATGAAAAACAAGTGCCAAAGAAATTTCTTTAGTTCTTGGAGAATACTAATGGCATTTATGAAATTAGAGTAATTACAACGTTCAAGAGTATAAGAATACTTTGCTTCTTTGATGAGGATAAATTGATTGTACTTGTTAATAGTTTCCTAAAAAAAGATCAAAAAACTCCAAGGAAAGAAATTAAACTAGCGGAGAAACTAAAAAAAGAATATTTAAACGAGAAGAAAGGAGAATAAAACAATGAAAAACTTAATTGACTTTGAAGATTTATTGAAGGAAAAGTATGGTGAAAAAGGCACTCCTGATCGAGATAAATTTGATTCTGATTCTCTCTCATTCAGATTAGGAATAATGCTTAAAGAGGCAAGAACTGAAGCGAAAATTACACAAGAAGAACTTGCCGAAAGAACCGGCACCAAAAAAAGTTACATTTCAAGAATTGAAAGAGGGCAAAGCGATATCCAATTTTCGACCTATTATAAATTGATTGTACTCGGATTGAAAAAATCTCTAAATATCTCTATCGGATAAAAAAGAATAAAAACGACTGGCAACTATGGCGAGCATTCATAGGGTTTCTATCAAGTGCGGTCCCTGTCTGAGGTTTCGGGGGATTAAAACGTATCCTATGCTCATAGCTGCCAAAGGCAGCCAGACCCACGTAACGATTTAATCCCAATGTATACTAGACGAAGCGTTGAACAAAAATAAAACATACTCCAGCAAGTTTAGCGAAGGGTAACTTGCGGAAAAACTTTGTAACTAACCTTTTATGTGTCTGACATGGAGTAGTTTCTATTCTTACAATCACCAAACCACCTTATCATTTGATTTTACAGCATAATCAGGCAAAGGGAAATCGTCATTGAACATCCTGAAATTGGCATAATCCTCAATTACTACGTTGGCTTCAGTAATATTCCCATTTTCATCCTGGATGTTTTTAAGTTTCAATTTCAAATGCTCAGCCATAAAAGGATACATTGCCAGCCGCTTATTGATGCCATAATCATGGACATCATCAGGCAGATGCACATTTTGGATATTTTCCTTTTTCCCATACAAACTGTAGATATATTGCATAAAGGGATATTCAACTTTAGGATTATTTTTTGTCCAGTCTCCACCATCCGAGATAATTAATTGAGGTTTGGGAGCGAAACAAGAAGCGATTTCCACATTATTGGTTTGATGGTGATCACTTTTGTGAATCGGCATGCCACTTTCTCCGACACAACCTCCGAAAAAGTGTGCTGAAACCATCACTGTTGGAACGGATACATCAATTCTTGAATCTACTGCAGCGAGTAGAAATGCCTGTGTCCCTCCACCTGATGCACCAGTAACACCGATTCTATTTTTATCAATTTTATCCAGTGTCATCATAAAATCAACGGCCCGAATGCTATTCCATAACTGGAGTTTAAGCGTTTTAGGATGATTATGCTCCCATCCATAATCCACCATTTCACCATATCCTACCATGTCGTAGGTAAAAACATAAGCACCCATTAATGCCAAGGCCGCAGCCCGTTTTTGGACGTCAGCGCGATATCTTCCATAATCATCTGGTTTTGGCCAGTGGCCATGCGGTGATAAAACTCCGGCTATTTTTCCTTTTGGATTTGCCGGTGAATAAAGTGATCCGGTAACAAAGACTCCTGGAAGACTTTCGAAGGCGATGTTTTCGACTATATAATCGCCATAACGCCGATAGTCTTTTCGGATGACATTAAGTTGCGTTCTTGCAGGCATAGGATTCAATTCAGCTCCCGTAAGTATGCCTTCCCTAATGACATCGGCATAGTCTTCCCATTGCTGTTTTGTTGTGATTCGTTGTTCAGTTTGTTTGAGTGCCTGGGCACCTTCCTCTTCCGTATAGTAATCGCCCTGGCACAGATTGTTTTGCTGGCCAAAAACATAAGTGAGCATACATGGGAAAAGGACGATCAGATAACTTAATTTTCTTTTCATTTTGGATTCATTTGAAGGTTATAATAATAGTCAAAAAAATTCTCAATAGGCTATTCTATAAACAAGTTTGATTTCAATTGGCCAATTAATAACTAGAAAGTAAATATTACTTAATAAACCAAACAGGTTAAATTAATTATATCTAACAGATCTTTTCATTAGAATCTTCAAGACCAGGCCTTATCACCGACTTTGTAATCGATACATCCTTTATAACTCATAGGAATTGGGTTGTACCGCAGGGCCTTGGTTGCTCCAGGCTCGGAAGTGAAATATCCCCATATTGTCAGTTGTTTCATCATGGTAAAAAAATGAATTTCATCATTTGACTTATTTGTGCGGGCTTCAGCATCGATTTCTGAAAGCAATGTGAGTCGCTGTTCTGGAAGTATTTCTAAAAAGGGCTTATTAAACTGTGCTTTTGAAAGCTCATTTATTTTATCAATACCAGAAATAAAAATTCCGCTTTCTTTTTCATGATAGCAATCCAAAACGATAGACTTCATGAATTCTCCGATTTTGGTTTCTTTCGCTCCCGGCGATCGTTCTGACGTTGGCAAAATGGTTTCGCCAACCTCATCGAGAAAGATTATATTTTCGTCGGAAAAAGGATCAACATCCTTGACTTTAGTGGAGCATCCCGAAATAAATGTCTCTGCTCCGATGATGACTCCTCCAAACATTGTTGCCGTTAGTTCTAATGCCTGTCTTCTTTTCATGCTTATTTTTTCCAGAGTTTATAAGGTTTGTCCACATCGGAATGGAATGGCAACATCACTTTTTTGCCTGTTCCGGCAGATTCATAAGCTGCGAATATAACCTCCATCACGGCTCTGCCATCCTCACCTGTAACCATCGGTTCCTTATCATTTTTCACGCAATCAACAAAATGTTCAAATTCCTGCGGGAAGCCATAATTCCAAATTTCATCATATATCGTAAAACTCCATCCTACAGTATTTCCTGCTTTTTCCACCGCATATCCTACTCCCTTGGTACTGTAGGTTTGTATCGAATTACCCTGAAGTACATCTGCGTAGGCTACACCTTCCGAGCCATGTATTTCGGCCCGGTCATCCATGCCTCCCAGTTTAGTCCAGCTTTCCTCTGCAGAGGCAATGACACCATTTTCAAATTCAAGTATGATAATGGCATTGTCTTCTCCTTTGGTTTTGGTGGTATGCACACTGGTGTTCATTTGTGCATAAACCGATTTGATGGGATTTTTGTCATTTAACCATCGGAAAAATTGTATAGCATGGCATCCCATATCCATCACGACGCCACCTCCGGAACGCTCCACATCCCAAAAATGGTCGGCATGTGGGCCATCGTGTTTTTCTGATTGTTTTAAAAGCACAGGTTTTCCCAATGCACCTTCGTCAAGCAAGCTTTTTAATCGTACGTATTTAGGGGCAAAACAAAGTTCTTCCGCATACATCAGCTTTACTTTGGCCTGTTTGCATGCCTGGATCATTTGATCAGCTTCAGCAAGGTTTAGGCACAAAGGTTTTTCGATAACAATATGTTTTCCGGCTGCGGCTACTTTCAGCACAATTTCGCAATGCAGAAAATTTGGAGCCCCAATCACGACCAGATCAATGTCAGGTAAGGCCAGCATTTTATCTAAATCTGTGAAAGAAAAAGGGATATCAAATTTTTTGGCAAAATCCTTTGCATGTCCTTTTGTAGGAGACATTACGGCCAGGATTACTGCATCCTGTACCCGTCTCAGAGATTCTGCGTGGATAGTGGAAATAAATTGAGATCCGATCAATCCTACCCCGACCTTTTTATTCATTGTGGTTATTTTTAAAGTTTCCCATTTTTAACTTGTTCTACAGCAAAATTTGCCGCTCGTGCGGTTAATGCCATGTATAATATGGATGGACTTTGGTTGCCCGTACTGGTCATGCATGCACCATCTGTCACAAATACATTTTTGCAAGCATGCAACTGGTTGTGTCCATTAAGCAAGGAATCTTTCGGATCTTTGCCCATTCTCACACCGCCCATCTCATGAATGTCTAATCCGGGAGCTTGATGGTTGTCTCCTGAATAAATATCCCTGCAGCCAATTTTTTCGAGCATCAAGCGGCTTTGCTCCAAAAAATCAGCTACCATTTTATCATCATTTTCGTCATAACCGATGTCAGTTACCAGAAGTGGAATGCCCCATTCATCTTTTTTGTCATTGCTCAAATACACCTGGTTGGTTATTTTAGGAATGGTTTCTCCCTGTATATACATATAAATACGCCACAGCCCAGGTTCGCTTAATTTGTGTTTGAAATCTGCTCCAAGTTGAGCTTCGTTTTCAGGGACACTTTCTGTTCTGGCACGAATCGCCCCGGCAAATACCGTATATCCACCTACAAAATCCATTTCTTGCTGATGTAGATTTCGGAAATTTGCCATAATGCAATCTGTTGGATTTTTACCGTAAATATATTTGTCTTCAAAACCATCAATATTCCCACCTGCATGGGCGCGGTAAATGTGAAAACAAATGTACTTGCCAAGTAAACCATTGTCATTGCCCAATCCATTTGGAAAACGGTTAGATTTTGAATTGAGCAATATGAGATTGGTATTTAATGCAGAAGCATTTACAAAAATAATCCGGGCATTGTATATCAGTTCTTCTTTAGTGTTGGCATCAATAATTTTTACGCCCGTTGCTTTACCTGTTTTTTCATCATAAAGGATTGAATGTACGACTGAGAATGGTCGGATAGTCAAATAGCCGGTTTTATCCGCCCAGGGCAGGGTAGAGGCGACTGAGCTGAAATAACCTCCGTAAGGACAGCCTCGCATGCATAAATTTCTGTTTAGGCACGGACCTCTTCCTTGCTGTCTGTGTATTTCCTTTTGCTCAGTAATATGAGCCCAACGGGCATGTACGAAATGTCTATCTGGGAAGTGTTTGCTAATGGTTTCTTTCATATGTGATTCAACACAATTCATTTCGAAAGGAGGTAAAAACTCTCCATCTGGCATGGCTTCGAGCCCATCTTTATTGCCACAAACTCCTACAAATTTTTCCACATGCGAATACCAGGGTGCAATGTCTTCATATCCAATAGGCCATTCGATGCCATAACCATTTTTTGCAGGTGAGGTAAAGTCATATTCACTCCAGCGTTGGCATGCACGGCCCCATGTAATGGATTTTCCGCCAACCTGGTATCCTCTAATCCAATCAAAGGGTTTCTCCTGGACATAAGGATGATCATTATCCTTCACAAAAAAGTGCTCCGTATCTTCAGCTGTACCATAACATCGGGAAAGGATCGGATTGGTATCGGAAAAATTTTTTGGCATCATACCACGATGTTTAAAATCCCATGGATTCATCATGGCAGTAGGGTAATCTTTGATGTGCGTAATAGGTCTGCCTCTTTCTAAAACGAGCGTCTTCAATCCTTTTTCACACAGTTCTTTTGCAGCCCAACCCCCTGAAATCCCCGAGCCTATTACTATTGCATCAAAAGTGGTTTTTTCCATGTAGTGTCGTAGTAAAATACAATACGATGCTTTCAAATCGTAAAAGCAGTTTTTTAGTATCTATTAAAAATACAGGATAATAAGTTATCTATCCAGATTTTTATTTAAACAATCAGGAAAATTTGTTCACTTCAAATTTTATTAAAATCAAAAAATAAGTATTGAGAATAGGTTTTATTTTGTGACCAACGAAGTGAAACTTACTTTATCCAGTGTAAAAACCACCTTACCCTCATGCACTTTCACGGATTCCAGTTTTTCCATTCCACGGTTGATATCGGTTACAAAAACCTCTAATTTTTTGACCTTTGATGGAATTCCTGTAATAGTAACTTCCCTTGTTGGGCCGCTATTCACGATGTGAAAAGCGAAATCATTTTTTTTCACATCACCAAGTGCCGCACAGCTTATATCCTGGCCATCGTTGGTTAACGAGAGGAATTTTAAACCTTTTTTTGTTGAGCCCAATTGTTTCAGATTCCAGAACCGTTGGGTTGGTCGAAGTGGTTCATCATTGCCAAAAAGTCCTCCGCCGACAAGTGGTGAATAATCAGAAGTCAATTGCCATTGCAAAATGGTTTGCGGTTGACAGATTGAAAGAATTCTGACATAAAGATTGATTTCTTCCAGGGCATAAGTTTGTTCTTCAAAAATTCCTGGATATCTCCATGCTGCGGCATCAATACTTCCTTCACCGACGATAAGTGGGATACTCATTTTATTAGCAGCCTCCGCCCATTTATCCAATGTCTCATATTCCCAACCTCGCCATGAGTGAAAAGAAACCGCTCCCATATAGTTTTTCGCTTCGGTGTCCGCCATAGCATTATCAACAAATGGATACCCGTTTGCATCGGCTGTGTCACCCAAAAGCAGGGTGGTTTTCAATCCTTTTGATTTGAAATAAGCGCCTAATTCTTTGATTAAAATAGTATGTTCAAGATCTGTTTGTCTAACATTGATTCCCAGGTCAGACTCATTGAAAGAGAAATAAACAATTTCAACGCCATAGTTTTGTTTCAGGTACAATATATAATTTGCAATCGAAGCATAAATCTGTTCCTTTTTATCCTGGTTCAAGGCGTTACCCCAAACTCCTCCCTGAGGCCGGAAATTTACCTTGCCTTCCACTGCCCAGGCTGGAGGGAACCAGGCTGAAAGTATAACCGGGATACCCATTTTGCTCAGACGCTGTGCCATTTCCATAGCACTTTTAACTCTTGGATTTAGGTTGCCTTTTTTTGCTTCTTCAATCGGGCTTACATCTTCGGACGGCTGCCAAAGTCCCCAGGGCATCTCTACTCTGGACCAGGCTACGCGCAGGTTTTTTAAACAATAATCAATTACCTGAGGATCTCCTTTAGGATTTTGCAATCTAAAATTGCCCCCTATTCCATCAAATGTTCTTCCTGGATCCGAGATATCCAGCTTCATGGTTACAGGACTTCTTTCAATTGGGCCATCGACTTTTATGCTATACGATCTTTCGATAACCTGATCTGCTGTTATGCTTCCAGAGGACATTTCAATGAAAACTTTGATATGGTTATTTTCATTTTTAACAATTATATATGTTGATTCATCGTAAGTCACGTTCAGTTTTCGATTTTTCCCAATCAGGTTAAAACCTTTTGCATTCATCCTTAAGATCTCATTTTGGAATGATGGGATTGATTGATCGAAGGATACATCGGAAGGGTCAATTAATTGGATGTGTCCATTTTGGTAATCTTCTGACGGGACTTTAATGCAAAAGAAAATACCAATCAGGCTGGTATCAGCCCTTGATTCTATTTTTACTTTTTGTGTAGCAGCATTAACAGCGCTAGCTTCTACAATGGTGTTTATGAATAAACTATCAATTCTAGTTGTTACCGTTTGAAGTTGGCCGTCTCTTTTAAAGATTGGCCTGCTTTGTTTTTCTTTTCCAGTTTCAGCTACATTTTCCCAGACATCCTTAACAACGCTTATACTTGTTTCAAACTTCATGAGTTGGCCATCAATGCGAATGCCACTCATGTTTCCCCAGGCTTGTAATTCTGGCTGAGCAATCAGGTAGTTATTAAATCCAGATAAAATAAGAGCAATAATAAATAACGTAAATAGTGTTTTTTTCTTCATTTTATTTGTCGTTAAAAAATCGAGGAATGTGAACGAACAAGTTAGGTTTCAATTTTGAAGTTTACCTGATTTTACTTCAATTTTTTATCGGTTTTAATTTGAGTATTTGTCCAAATCTAGATAATAAAAATAATGGATTGTAAAATACTAAATTGTAATGCAGACAATTCGTTTCATTTACTATTTCAGACAATTTAGTTTATAAATAAAAAATGCTGAACTAAGCGTAATAATAGAAATTATTGCAAAAAATGCATTAAAACCCATACCTGCGATGATCAGTCCTGCCAATAAAGGGATAAGCGTCGGCAGTATATTTCCGGCCCCGGAAAGACCTGCATAAATGGCTCGGTTTGTTGAATTGGATATTTCGAGTAAAATCCCACTGGACGAGACTAAGAAAAGACTTCCATATAAACCCCCGAGGAAGAACGTGAGATAATAAAACACCATCTGGTCCTGAAAAATCCAGGCGACGGTTGGAAAAATTAATGCCAATCCAAACGATATTTTAAGAATAGTGTCGTATTTGATTTTTTTTGACAAAAAGAATATCAATATCCCGGCGAGGATTAGACCAGTCATTTTAGTGAGCAGCAAATTGCTGACAAATTCATTACTCATTCCCGCTTTTGATTTGCCGAGCAACAAAATAAATGGCAGGATGGCGTAATTCAATCCAAGCGTATTTGTTAAAAGCAGGTAAAAGGGAAGCCGTTTATTGGTTTTCAATTCTTTGAGAATCAATTTCCAGAACCCATTTTGGCTTGGAAGCGTCTCAATTTTAGTTTCTTTTACTCGCCAAAATCCAATAGAGGCCATGAAAAGGCCAAAGGCAGCAATGAGAAAGACTGCAAAGTAATTTACTGGATATGTATAGTGTTTCAGCACATAACCAGCTAACCAGGCAGAAAGTAAAGTCCCTCCGCTGGAGATAATCTGTCGCATGGAGAAAAATGACTTTCGTAGATCGTCCAGGATTGATTTGCCCAGAATATCAGTATATGATACTGTGGCAAATGCTCCTCCAAGTGAAAAACTACTCATTAAAATAAAAATGAGGGATATCAATAAAATATTTGAAAGGCTGGTATAAAAATAGAAGGAAATTGCCATTCCTGTCAATGCCATAACGCGTAGATAAATACCCGTAACCAGTAATCCTTTTTTAGTAGCTTTGGAGTTGATGTAGGGAGCGAAAAATAACTGAGAAAGTCTTGTCCCGCCTATCAATATCGCAGTCAATATTCCGACATGAATGGATGTCCCTCCGGCGTTTATAAGCATTGAAGGTATGATTGTATCCACGTCCATGAATGAAGAGGCGATGGCTGCAAAAGCTGCATGCCAAAGGAAAGCTTGAAAATTGTGCTTAGAAATTTCTTTTGTCAATTCCATACTTTCTTTTCTTATTATAAATACAAAATTATGCCACACCTTAGAGGAAAACGTGTGTTTTATTACACTTTATTAATTTACACTTTTTTGTTTTTAATTTTATTTTTGAAAAGGATCAAGTTTGAACACGGTGAGATATATAGTACTAATTGTTGTAATAATTATCTTTTCTGGCTGTAGGGTTTTTCAAAAGTCAGCCGAAAAATATAAACCTTATAATTTTGGATGGTATCCAAAATCCTACAGCGAGTTATACGATAATTTTAAGAAATATTCTGTCCATTTTGGTTGCAGGCAGGGAGAAACCATAGCAAGTATTGGCGCGGGAAATGGAAGGGTAGAAGTGGAGATATCGTGTGAGGTCAATGACATTAGCTGGTATTTGGAAGAAATAGATTCAATGCGCTTGTATGAATTTGATAAAGTGCTTCATTATCATGAAAAACTGAAAGGTGCGCCGATAGACGCAACATTTAACCTCGTGTTGGGAAATGAAAAATCCACCAATTTGCCGAAAGGAATTTTTGATCGCATTTTAATGATCAATGTATTTCATGAAATTGAAAACAGAACTGAAATTATGCACGAAATTCATGAATTACTCAAGCCGAAGGGCGAATTGGTAATAATGGAGCGCATGGCTGATAAGCCGGGCCAAATGCATGGAGATTGTGACTTTCCTAAACTTTATGAACCGGACTTCCTGGAAGAATTACAGTATTATGGATTTTTGCTGGTAGCAGATACAACGGGAGAAAAAGTATCCAATTTAAAATACTATACATTAAAATCAAGTCGCTGATTCCTAGTCTATTCCAAATAAAATAGAAATCTATAGAGGAATTTTAATCTCTACTGTTTTTTAATAAAAGCCAAATTATGCTTATGCAAACGTTTGTTTTTTATTTTAAAATAGCCAAATTACCATAGAAATATTTTTAGAACTAAATAATCCCGAAAAATGAAAGATAGCAGAAGATCATTTATCAAGAAGACTGCATTGGGTACTACAGGAATTACACTGGGGGCATCTTCCCTGGGTTTTAGCGCAAAGAGTTATAATTCCATCATGGGAGCAAATGAGCGCATAAACATGTGTGTAATTGGCATTAGAGGACAAGGAAATGGCCATTTAGGCCAATGGTCCAGGATGGCTAAGAAAGACAATGTTTTTGTCAAGACCATGTGTGATGTGGATGAAACCCTTTTCGCAGAAAGAGTAAAAGAAGTTGGTGCAACACAAGGTGAAAAACCAGGCACACAAACGGATATGCGAAGAATATTTGAAGACAAAGATATTCATGCTGTATCGATAGCCACACCCAATCACTGGCATGCTTTAGCAACCATTTGGGCGGCACAGGCTGGAAAACATGTATATGTCGAAAAACCATGTTCACACAATATTTGGGAAGGTCGGCAAATGATCGAAGCTGCCAGAAAATATGATCGCGTCATACAGGTAGGATTTCAAAACAGATCCATTCCAAATGTTAGAAAGGCTATGCAAGCATTGCATAACGGGGTAATTGGTGAAGTTTATATGGCAAAAGGATTGTGCTATAAACCACGTGGTTCGTTTGGCAGATCAGAAAATAGTGCTCCTCCTGCGGGATTGCATTATGATCTATGGTTAGGACCAGCGGCTTGGAGACCATACAATGAGAAAAGAGGACATTATAACTGGCATTGGCATTGGAATACTGGCAATGGAGATATCGGAAACCAGGGGCCACACCAATTTGACATTGCACGATGGGGGATGAACAAAGATGAACATCCTGTACGGGTGCAATCCTCTGGTGGGTATTTTAAATATACCGATTGCAGTCAGGAAACAGCAAACACACAAACTGCAGTTTTGGAATATCGCGATGGGAAAATATTGCAATTTGAAGTACGTGGTTTAGAAACGAATGGAGAAGGAGCATTTGACGTGAGAATCGGAAATATTTTCTACGGTACGGAAGGTTGGATGGAACTTGATGGGAGTAAATGGCAGGTTTATCTTAATGATAAAGGCGAAAAAGGTCCAGGTTCTGACGATGAAGATACTAAAGAAGAATCACCAACAGGATATCTTGCTGCACCAGGTGGAGGAGGGCACTATGCTAACTTCATTGCAGCTGTACGATCTGGAAGTAAAACTGATTTGACTTGTGATATTTATGAAGGATTTATGTCAACAGCATTGCCACATCTTTCAAATATTTCTTATAGGTTGGGAGGACAGTCCCTGGAATTCAATCCGGTTACAGAGAAATTTATAAACAATGAAGGGGCAAATGATATGCTTACCAGAGAATATCGAGAGCCTTTTGTTGTTCCGGATAAGGTATAATTCTTAGATCTCATTTTGAAATTTAATAGGCTCAATAATTATGTCATGACATTTTTATTGAGCCTTTTTTTATTCTATTCTTTATTGAAATAGAGGAGAAAATAAATCATGATTACTCATGGCTTTATGTTCGCCATAAGTATTGGATCCTAGTCAATCGTATAGAAAGGGTCCAACCCCGTTAAAATGAAATCTTTTGGAACGTACACTCCGATTGCGACCATCAATTATAAAAGAAAAAAATTTCCA
>JAHEMV010000065.1 GCA_024643455.1 Cytophagales bacterium | reverse complement strand
CAATATGTGTTGAGCGGGGCAGTATTGGAATTCGGACTTGGAGAGAAATTTAGAACTTTGTTTGATGAAGTACAGCGATCAAATATGAGTAAAAGTTGTCTGACTATTTTAGAGGCTGAGGAGACCATAAAACATTACAAAGAGACAAAGGGTGTTGAATGTTATTATAAAGAAATTGACGGACATTATCTTGTTTACCGTTCGGATGATAATAAGACTTTGAAATCGATCAACTATTCTCCTGCAGATCTCAAAAGCATCATTGAGCAATAAATTTAATTAGCAAAAGCTATTAACTGAATGTAGAAGTTGCTGGTCTATGGAATTTAAGCGCTTTTTTGGATCAGGCTATAGGTTCATGGTTTCTTTTGGAAGATCTAAAACGATTATTTTGTCAGGGTTACTTCCAGCCAGGGAGTATTGTAGTCGTGTGATGTTAAATTATAAAAGTTTATAAATCGCGGAAGGAATATGTTTTTTCTGCGGTTAGCAATTTGAAGAACGATTTCATCACCGTATTTATTTATAGTGTATTGCTTATTTTGAAGAAATGGAAGTTTGATTTTCAGCAAAAAACCATCTGTGATTTCCTCAAGTTTATAGGATGTTTCATGGTGTAAAACCAACTCTGGTTTGGTATTTTTATAAAGGTCATTTGCAAAATCCATTAGTTTTTCTTGTCCAAAAATTTCTTCACCCTGGTGTTTCACTTTAAATATTGGAAGTCCGGAAAAACTTTCTTCTATATCTTTAATATAGTTAAGCTGTGATTTTATATACCTGGCAAACAATGTGCTGCTATCATCCTCCTCAATGATTCGGTTAATGATAACAGCATCAACATTATATCCATAAAGATTTAGGTAAGTATAGGCACGTTTTGATTCATTGATAACCATTTTTTCAGGGTTGGTAACGAGTCGAATCGAACAAATTTTATGATCGGCAAATATCTTTTGTATAGACTCAAGCTTATCAAAAATATGTTCCAACTCTTCGTAACCTTTATCAATAGGGATGCCCATGGTGATTCTGGCAACTTTTCCAATGTTTTTAATAGCAAAGCGCTGAAGTGGTAAAGCTTTAGTAACCCACCATTTCGTAACCTGAGGTAAAGTCAGTAAAGTTAGTGTCTCACCTGTTGGCGCACTGTCAATGACGATCAAATCAAATAATTGCTCTGAATAGTATTTCTCAATCCATAAAAAAGCAGAAGCTTCTTCCATACCCGGTAAAGCCGACATTTCCTCTGCCAAAACACGCTCCACACCATGCCATCTAAAAACTGTTAGCATCAATTGACGAATGTTTTGCCAGTATTTTTGCATCGAATAATAAACGTCCAGTTCCTGCGCGAAAAGCATATTTTGCACTTCGGTAGGTTCCGGACTTAGATTCGTCCCTAAAGCATCGGAAAGACTGTGAGCAGGATCCGTGGAAATGATGAGGGTTTTGATCCCATTTCTTGCCGCTCTGATTGCGGTTGCTGCAGCAACTGTTGTCTTGCCTACACCACCTTTTCCGGTAAAAAGTATAATCCGCATTTTTTGAATAATAAAAAAAGCCCGGATACAATCCAGGCTTTTAAAGTAGGTTTTATTTTAATCTAAGGCAATACCACAGCTCTGTAATTATTAATGTTAACTGGAGATAAGGTAGCATTAAAATTATCATTGATAGTCTTGATAATACTATTTGCGACTAACGAATATCCGCGTGGAGTAAGATGAACACCATCAAGAGAAAATGCCCCTCCTGTAAGAAAATCTCCATTTAACGCTACTCCATCTATAAATATACCTTTGTTAACGTCCTCTAAAACATCATTTGATTCGAAAACGGCTATATTTGGACTTGACGCATAAGAGCGTATAATATTATTGAAATCTTCTGTATACTCTTGAATATTCTGTACTTCATCCGTAGTGAGAATATATTTATCAGCTTTTGGTTGCAGTGCAGCCAGGCCATCTAATTCTCCATCAAGCAAAGCAGTGAGGAGTACGTATTCACCCGCTACCATTTGTCTTATACCCAGAGGATTGCTTGCGGTGACAGGAACGTAAATTACAAATCCGTTTGGCCCTTCTTTAAAAACAGGATAAATACCTGCAGCTTTCAAGGCAACTATTTGTTGTTGAGTCCCTTGTGAAATTGCTGCATCCAAAGCAGCTTTCTGTTCTGCAGGTAACAAGTCATTTTCATAAGCCAAAGTAAGATCATTAATACCTTGAGCAATACCTGTTTGTAAAGCTACATTAGTTGCGAGCTCATTATCTATGACAGCATAAACTGGTTCCAGGGCACTATGATTGGTATGAATACCTCGGAGGTGATTTTGAAGCTCAGCATTCAAACCAGCTTCCAAACCTGTGATAGCGGCTATTCCTTCAGGTGATGCAACATACGCATCTGCTGTTGCGGTAGCAATATTTGCAGCATCAACAGGAGTTGCTCCTGCTGCTATAGCTTGTTGATAAGCAGCCTGATAGGCTTGTTGATATACCGTTCCCTGTGCTACAGATGGAATAACTGATTGAGAAACTGCTGTTTGGGTAACTGTTAATTGAATGACAGCATCCTGAACCTTAGCTTCAACAGCAGTATCAATACCAGCTGCGTAAAACTGATTTGCCAAACCTGCTGTTGATGCATCCAATACTGCGTCATTCCATGAGACTGTTGTGAAAAAAGGTGCCAGGGTAATATCGGGTATGGTGATGACAACTCCTTTGGCGTTATTTGCAGTCAACGCGCCAACCAAAGCATCGTATGAAGGTTTAAATTCAGTATCAGGATCCGTTAGTCCTCCAAGACCGGTGCCTGGAGCACCAGCAATGCCAGCAGCACCTCCAGTTGAGGCGTAACCCAAAACATCATTGTTTCCAAGCCAACTTGTAAAGAACGTTGGTTGGCTTTCCTGAACCAATTCAAGATAAGACATAATGGATGATTTGCCGCCAAGCATTCTATAGAAATAAGGATTGACCTGAGGGCTGGATCCATATCCATGAAAGGTTATATCTTTTACACGTATTCCTGGCACGCCCAAATTGTTAAAAGAACCATCCAATTGATCTAGCCAGTTTTGATCGGCTTGATATTGGCCAAATGTTACATCAGGTACAGCTCCGGTCAAATCCAATGCGCTCACATATAAATAGCCTGATCCATTTCCTGGAATATCAGGCTGCCTAAATTCACTCATAGTAATTTCATTCATTTGTTGGGCTATGAGGTAAGGATAAGATTGCATTTGTCCATCAGCATAAAGGCCACCATCTGAATACCCTGCAGTCAAAGAATTACCTACTGCAATATAATTGCTAAAATCAGCTGAGCCAGCAACAGGTGCTGGAACATCTATTTCCGGGTTACAAGCACTGAAAAGTACAAGTGCTGGTAAAATATATAAAAGATTTTTAATCCACGTTTTCATTGAAGTACTGTTTTAAATTAAAATTTATAAGCTATTGAAAAACCAGGTATTAAAGCATTCAGCTTATACGTGCCAGGCATTACGTCCCTTGATCCTTCTGAAGGATTGTATGTACCGGCGGCAATCGCTTGTTGCACGGTCTGTTCACGTTGTGCTGAGTAAATATAGAGGAACGAAAGATCCAATTGTATGTGTTCTCCAAAGCTGTATCCAAGACCACCAGTAAATCCCATTCGATTATTATCAGGAGTTTCAGCAGTCATATAGCCATCCTGAACAGGCGTTTTATCATAATAAAATCCAGCCCTGAGCTGAATTTTGGTGTTTAATAAATATTCTCCTCCTAAATGTAAAACCCATGAATCTTCATAGTTTCTTGGTGAGCTTGTATCATCTAACAGTGGTGTGTTGTTTTTAAAATCAAAATCCAATGATTTATAAGCACCCCATCCAACCAAGTCAAACTGAGTGCCAAGGGTTAGTTTTTCTGAAACGTGATAGCCAAGTCCAACAGAAATAACTGAAGGTAAAGGTAGTTCTGCGTTGAACGTATTTCCTTCTGGAAAAAAAGGCAATAAGGCTTCAGGAACCTCAAATTCAGCGCTACCATCCTCCAATTTCATCGTTACTTCTGATCGATAGCTAAGGCCAATATCCAATTTATCTGATGGTTTATAAAATACGCCAATATTATATCCATAAGACATTGTTGCTTCACCGTCTAGTGTTACTGAACCTTCACTGTAACTTCCATCTGATGCTCTGCCATCCTGTAGTATTGATTTCATAAGCTTCACACTTCCTATTGTTAAATCAAGACCTGCACCAATTGAAATTTTATCATTTATTTTAAATGAAGCAGTGGGTTGAATTTGAATGGCCCTAAGTGTAAGTTCATTGAGTAAATCTCTTCCATCCCATGTATTACCCCAGTTGACACCAGAACCAAATGGGGTAAAAGCACCAATCCCAAATTTGAATTTGCTTTCACCAGGACCCCAGACAGCATAAGCATGAAATGGCGTACCCATTGGATTGTCTGAATTGACCACATAATTACTGTTTTCAGTTTCAGAATTCCAGTAAGTATTACTTGCGAAAATTGGGTTTCCACCAATCAAAACACTATTGTGATCCATGAATCCCATTGCTCCGGGATTAAAAAAAAGGCTTGATGCATCATTATACATCATCACTCCCAAATTACCCATGCCAGTAATCCGGTTGCCTTGAAGCAGTACCTGATATCCCGAACCAAAGCTTGTGTAACCTGTGAATGCAAATAGCAAACAAACTGTAAGTAGCTTTTTCATTATAAATCTTGGTTAGAAAAAATTAAACTGTTTAAAATTAAAAATTACAGCTGTGTGGTGTGTAATTATAAAAACACGTCCTTCGACTGCATAAATACCGGTTAGGTAATTGGCTTATGCTTGATTAAAAAATTATATAAAAAACTATACAATAATAATGAAATGCGAATTAATCTTATGGAAATTGTAAGTAAATCATCAATAATTATTTAAAAAACAGACTTTATCCATGTTATTTTAGTTTATAGGCTTCAATTTTAAATCAGTTAAAGGGATAACGTTTGTATTTTGTTTTGATGGGATATGATTCATGGCATACTCCGACAAAGCAGTAATGGTCAGGCTTGGGTTAACGCCCAGATTACAAGGGATGATGGATCCATCCAGAATATACATATTTTTAAAACCATGAACTTCGAAATATTCGTTAACTACACCATCATCTTTTGATTTGCCCATTGGGCAACCACCAAGAATATGAGCAGTCATAGGCATATTCAATAATATTTCTGGCCATGTATTTTGCGGAATCCCTTTTACTTTTTTTGCATATCGGTTCATAACCTCCTGACCTATTGGGATAAAGGCAGGCACTTTAATTGATTTGTCGTTTTTAATCGAT
The DNA here is from genome assembly GCA_024643455.1 of Cytophagales bacterium. GTDB lineage: Bacteria > Bacteroidota > Bacteroidia > Cytophagales > Cyclobacteriaceae > JAAUQL01. The sequence continues at coordinate 9,425 of JAHEMV010000065.1, read as the reverse complement.
ATACCACCACCAAATATACCTGTTTTCCATATCATGCGCATGGAGTTGTCAATGGATTGCATCACAAGAAAAATGATGGAATTTCTCCCCCAATTTTTAAATGTGAATGACAATTTTATCAGGTTGATTGGGTGCGAGATAGCTGTGAGAATCCACTTAAGAAATCGTACAAATCCATTTCCATCACCAACAGCTAAAGTCGCCAATTTTCCCATAGCGCCAGACTGATCGTTGTATTTTACGATTTCAATGTGCGTATGTTCATCAGGATTAAAATAGGATGAAATGGCAATGCCATTGTTTAGTTTGCGATCAGCACCACTTACACCACATAGGGATTCGGAATTGGTAAGGATATTTTCCCCAAGTTGATCTGATAATTTGGATAGGGTCTGATATTTATATTTCTGTTTTAATAAAAGATCTAGTGTGCCAAGTACTCCACCGCTTACAATCAAACCAGCAGATCTGTACGTTTTTTGATTCCTTTTTCGCCATGAAGTACTGTCTTTAGTATGTATTAAATATTGGCCATTTACATACTCAATTTTTGTAACCAGGGTGCGCTCCGATATGTGAGCACCATATTGCTCGGCAAAGAAAAGGTAATTTTTATCCAGTGTATTTTTTGCATTGTACCTGCAACCAACCATACATCCTGCACATTCTCTACATCCAGACCTTAATGGCCCTTTTCCACCAAAATAGGGTTCTGTTTCTTTTTCTGGATCACCAAAAAATACACCAACATTTACACCACTAAAAGATGCTTCTTTACCCATATCCTTTGCGACCTCCTTCAAAATAAGATCTTCTTCATGGTACGTTGTAATGCTTTTGGTTCCAAGCATACCTTTTGCTAAATCATAAAATGGGATTAGCTCTTTCTTCCAATCTTTAAAACTTGCCCAGGCAGGACTATTGAAAAAAGCATCTGGGGGGAACATGTGTGTATTGCCATATACAATCGATCCTCCACCTACTCCAATTCCACTTAGTATGGATACCTGACGAAAAAAAGTAATTTTCTGAAAGCCAAACCATTTCAATCTTGGGAGCCAAAGGAATTTTTTTAAATTCCAGTCGGACTTTGGAAAATCAGTAGACTTGAATCTTTTGCCTTTTTCCAATACCAATACAGAATAACCCTTCTCTGCAAGGCGCATTGCGGAAACGCTGCCACCAAAACCTGAACCTATTACGATATAATCAAATTCACTTGCCATTGTATTTGTCTAACAACTGAATAAATTGCTTCACTAAAATTTTAAAAGTAAAGCTTTATCACTAAATTAATATTGGTAGGTTGGCAGATAAATTTAATGGTTTTTAGACATGTTACCTTATAAAAGTACAATAATATCAAGAGACGTTTCTGTAATATTCAATTATAGTATTTACATCATGATTTTGGATAAAAACCAATGAAAGAAGCCATTCAAAAATCGAACTGGTACAAAGATCTTTCTGAAGAGGCCAGAAATAATAAGGAAATAATCCACGAACATTTTGATCTCGGTTTTACGAAATCGGTGATTCGCAATGTGATCAACTATTTGAGTAAATATTATTTTAGAGCGTGTTTTATCGATTTTGAAAAAATGCCAAAACGGAATAATCCTGGTGTTCCTTTAATATTTGCAAGTAACCATTCGGGTATGGCCTTTCCTTGGGACGGAATAATTCTGGCTGCAGGACTTTATGAACTATTCGATTACGGTCAGGAAAGTATGCGGCCACTAGCTTCACCTATGCTTTCTGAATCCGTACTGATGAATCCATATTTACATGAAAATTTATGGAAAATAGTTGGTTCAGTTGACGCATCTTTTCTGAATTTTGAAACCATGATGCTTCAGAATGAACACAATCTTTTGATTTATCCCGAAGGCGTGCCTGGAATAGGGAAAGGATTTAATAAGCGATATCAATTTCAGCGTTTCTCATCATCATTTATTACCATGTCTATAAAGTACAAAACAGATGTGGTTCCTATTTTGACAGTAAATGCTGAATACATCAATCCGTATGCCTACCGGGCAAAATGGTTGAATGATTTGGTGAATAAAATTGGAGTCCCATTTTTTCCTGTAGCGCTTATTTCCTTATTAATTCCATTCCAGCCATGGATTTTTTATATGGCTTTTCCGGCAAAGTTAACCTATGTATTAGGCGAACCGATTAGGGTTTTTGAAATGACGGATAAACCTATAGATGAAATTTCAATGGAAGAATTGGTTGCGATTAAGGATAAAGTGCAGCAAAATATGCAACATCAGCTGAATGCTGCAGTAAAAAAATATGGTAAAAATCCATTTGATCTTAAGACTTTTTTCTCCACTACTTTTCGAAATCTGGATAAAATACCGTATTCCATGCCTTTTGGGTGGCCTTTGCTTTTTGAACATTTTAACAAGGTATGGAAAAAGAAAAAAGAAGTGGACCTGAAATTGAATTTGGGTTGGTTTTCATCCATCAGAATTTTGGTAAAATCACCCAAACTACTATTTTTTTATCTGCCAATTCTTGGTTGGATTCCGATATTGATCAGAGGTTTGAGAAAAAAGAAAGAGAATTAGCATAAAAATATGTTCGATACATGACATCTTTCAAACATGATTTTTTAAAAGGGTTTATGAATGTGTTGAGCCTTCCAATGTATTGGAAATTACCACCAATAAATCACCTTAGGAGTTTATTGGAAACATCAACCATGTTGGCAACATTGCCATGGGGAGTTTCATTGGAAAAAATAGAATTTGATTTGTTTGCAGCGGAGTGGCTTGTGCCGGAAACAGTAAAAAAAGAAAGGGTTTTGCTTTACCTCCATGGTGGTGGCTATGTAATTGGTTCACCGCATACACACAGAGCTTTAGCAGGAAAAATTGCTAAGGGGATTTCTTCCTGTTGCCTGCTCATCGATTATCGTAAAGCTCCAGAAAATCCATATCCGGCTGCTTTGGATGATGCATTATCATCTTACAAGTTTCTGTTGGATAAAGGTTATAAACCCGAAAACATCGTATTAGTGGGTGATTCAGCCGGAGGTGGGCTAGCCGTTGCATTACAATATGAATTGAAAGATTATCAGCTCCCATTGCCATTGTGTACCACCTTACTTTCTCCATATCTTGATCTAACAGGTACTGGTCGATCGGTCAAAAAAAATGCTAAAAATGACCGTTTCCTGGATGTATTTGAGATGCGAAGATGGGCGGAAATGTATGCAGGCGATCATGATTTTTCTGATCCATTTATCTCACCATTATTTGGAGATATATCAAATCTTCCTCCTATGCTGGTCCAGGCCAGTAAAAGTGAAGTGCTTTATGATGATTCTGCTAGGTTTGTTCGTAAAGCCAAGAAACTTGGTATAGAAATTACGTTTCAAACCTGGCACGGGCTGATACATTGGTGGCATATGTTTGGCACCATGCCGGAAGCGAAAGAGGCTATTGATAAAATTGTGAAGTATATCAATAAACAATACGCAAAATCCTGATTTTATCAGAATACAGTATTATTAAATCAACTCTGTAATATCGATGGCTTCCGCGTCGATTAGGTTATTGAGAATAGCAAAAACCGTTAGGCCGGAAATGGATTTAATCCCCAGTTTTTCTGTAATATTTTTTCGATGTGAGATCACAGTATGGATACTTATAAAAAGTTCTTCTGCTATTTCTTTGTTTGTTTTTCCAAAAGCAACCAATTTTACGACATCAATTTCCCTTTCTGTTAAACCATACGAACTTTTTTTAGAAGCCGGATTTTTATTTGGAGATAAGTAAGGGTTTAATACTTCTACAATTTTATCTGTACTTGCATCGATAGAAAAACAACAATCAACTTGATCATTACTGGGAATTTGCTCCTTGTGAGCATAAATCAGGATTATTTTTAAATGGTTTTGATTATGGAATGATTTTGTTGCGATAGATACTTGTTTTGAATCTAGATTGGCATCAACTAAAATAATTATTTTTTGTGCTTTAATACCAGTATAGTTGGCAAGATTATCCGTGGATTTAATGGTAATAGCGTCGATATTGAATTTTATTTTAATAATGCCGGATAGTCCATGACTAATGATGTCTGCGGCATGAATTATGATAACTCTTGTGCTCATGCTTTTACTTCTTTTTCCATAGCCATTACTTTTGGCACGAGAATTTTATCTTCTATCCGTGCATGATCAGTCAGGTCACGTTCAAATTGAAACAATTCAAAAAGAAATGCATTGCAGTCATTATTTTGATAGTTAGGCTCCAAATATTTAATCACGATATTTTTTAGATCAAATAGCTTTTCATCAACGTTGGTATGTTCTTTTTCAAAACTTTGAATCGAGTATCCAACGAGATGTGCTGGTAACGATTCCGTTTTTTTATCCGCAACCTTTTGAAGTTCTAAAACATATGGAAAGGCGTTTTCTTCTTCATCCTGAATATGCTCAATCAGTTCCTCTTTATATTTTGCATAAAAGGACTGAATAATTTTCAAATCATCTGAATGGCTTTTTTCAACCAGGTTGTTAAGTTGTTGTTCAATTTTTGGCAAACTGATTTTTTTAAAATCGATATGTGATTTGCGTAAATAATCCACGATCAGTTCAGATGAAAAGGAGCGGAGCTCTTTTTCAGGAAAATATTCATGATTTTGAAACGCATTAATAATAGCCAGAAAAAAATTTAGGTCGATGTTTTTCTCCAGGCATATATCCTCAATATTCTTATCTCTAAATCCAAGCTTAATCCCAAACCGGTTGATGACGGGTAGCAGCAAATAGTTGCTATGAATCAAAAATGCCAACTTTGTCTTCTTATCAAATAAATCCATTGTTCATGTTTAATAAAAATTAATACTTAATCCCTGGTACAGAATCAAGTATTAATTATAAGAGTTTCTAAAGAGATCATATTAATGAAATTCCATTGAGATCAGTTGTCAGGTATTCACTCATCACATCAAAAAAAGGAAGTAGTTTTGAAAAACCAGTTGACATTTGAATGTCAAAATCATCCCCCAAAACATTGCTGTCGTGAAAATGGTGTTTTAGAATGAATTGCTTATACCTCAGTAGGTCTATGGCATGATGGTCCGCAGGAAATCCTTTTGGTGAGGTCTTAACCTGTTCACCTATAATTGTCCCAAAAAACGCCTTATGTTCATGGTTTTCAAGCACTTTTCTTAATGGAATATCGTCCTGTGCTATTTGCTTTCTAATATGTTTTAAATCATCAGCACTTGGGCCGAAAAAACCTCCTGCAATAAAGGTATTGCCCGGTTCGATATGAAAATAATATCCGCCTCTTCTGGCTTTTGAAGAACGTCGAAGCGATCCACTCCAGCTGATTTTATATGGCTCTTTATCTTTTGAAAAACGCACATCCCTATAAATCCGAAACAAGCTTTTTTTTCCAGAAACCGTTTCGATATCATCGTATTTTCTTAAGTCATCGATCAATGAATCAGCAAATAAAATCATATTGTGATATGCAACGTCATAAAGTGATTTATTCGCCTGAAACCAATTTCGATTATTATTTTCCTTTAGCGTGTTTAAAAAATGAAAAACTGTTTCTAGACTATATTTCATTTGATTATTGCTTTCGACTTAAACAAATAGTGTAAAAATGACTTGGAGATTAAAACATGCCAATGCCAAGAGACATCATTGTAGCTAAAAGAGGCATTACAATGAGCAGCAGTATTTCTATTCGTAAAAACAAAATAATAATCTTGGGAACTGGAATCATCGTTTCCAAATCATTCCCTTTTCTGTTTTTTAAAAAGAAGATGGTTGGGTAGATCGAGAGCAGCCCTAAAATGATAAATAATGTCAACTTGGTGTGAAATATCCAGTTTCTACTATAAAATGTGGCAGCCTTTCCGGTCCAAAACCATAAGGCGAAACCAGCTATCAATACTAAAACAGCTCCAATTCCATAAATAGCATCTATTTTAGCCATGCGTTTTATTTCTCGACGAGTCATGGTTTTAGAAATTAAAAATTGTTCTGAGAAAATTGCGCCAACAATCATGAAAACAGCGAGGAAATGTGCGTATCGTGTTACTATAAGTTCAAACATTTTGATTTGGTTATAATTGATTTAAAATAGAATACAAAATTAAAAGAATGAGGCTTTTTTTCTCAATTTGCTGTCAATACTTAAAAATTAATATTTAAACTATTTTTTTAATCATTGGTTTCAAACTGTAAATAATACGATGGGAAATATGCAAATAGGCGATAGGTTACCCGATTTTAAGCTGCAAAATCAGGATGGGAAATGGATAGAAGTGGTAAAATTGATAGGAAAACCTATGGTGATCTATTTTTATCCGAAAGATGATACAATTGGATGTACACGGGAAGCTTGTACGTTCAGAGATGAATATCATCAATTTTCTGATATCGGGGTGCTTGTTTTTGGCATTAGCGCGGATAGTGTGGAATCACATAAAAAATTTAAGAAGAAATATCGCTTACCATTTGATCTTCTGGCAGACGAAGGGAATTCCATACGGAATTTGTTCGGTGTTCCTTCTGATCTTTTTGGTCTTATACCCGGTAGGGTGACCTATATAATTGATCGACAAGGAGTCATACGCTATATTTTTAATAATCAACTAAATGCACAAAAGCATGTTGAAGAATCACTTAGATTTATACAAACGTTGAGATAATTTATAAAGTCTAATATTTCTATTCATTATTAACTGAATAATTGTGTTTTCAAATATTAATTACTATAAATGTAATTATATTACTATAATAATAGTTGTATAATTATAAAAATAGTCATATGTTTGAAACATGAAGGAATTGACCAAAGCAGAAGAACAAATCATGCAGTATCTTTGGAAGTTGAAAAAAGGCTTCCTTAAGGATATCGTTGAACAGTTTCCGGAGCCCAAGCCAGCCTATACTACGGTTTCGACTGTGATCAGGGTAATGTCGAAAAAGGGCTTTATCGGATACAATACATATGGCAAAGTAAATGAGTATTTTCCAAAAGTGACCAAACGTGCATACGCCAAATCATTTTTCTCTGGAGTCTTCAATAGTTTTTTCGACCGGTCGGCCAGTGGCTTTACGTCGTTTTTTACCAAAGAATCCGATCTGTCACTCACGGATCTGGAAGAAATGAAACAAATTATTGAAGCTCAGATTCAGGAACGAAAGGAGGGAAGCAATGGCTGATTTTATTATTTATACCCTTAAGTCAGCCCTGTTGCTTGGCATATTTTACCTGTTGTATTTCCTGCTTTTTCGAAAGGAGACTTTCTACCACTTCAACAGGATGTACATCCTGGGATCAATGGTCATTTCTCTGATTATCCCAGTGTTGAATATCTCTTTAAGCGCACCTGTTTCACACATTCAAAACAATTTTGACTTTGTGAACCATGCTTTCCTGGATTTCACCGGGACAATGGAATTGGTGACGGTCAGTGCGACGGAGAAAGTAGCATCATTTCCGATCGTTCCATACCTGCTGGTGGTGGGTATGCTGATCGCGCTGGGTCGTGTCGGCTTTCAGTTGATGAGTATTTATCGTAACATTATTAAGTATGAAATAGAAAAGAAAGGCAAATATCATTTTGTGTTGATCGATCAGCATCAATCGACACATTCATTTTTCAATTACATTTTTGTTCACAAGTCAGAGTTTCGAAAAAAGCGGATGAGAGATGTCCTTTTGCATGAGCAAAAGCATGCAGATCAGGGGCATTCGATCGATTTGCTTTTTATTGGATTTCTGTCGATTCTGCAATGGTTCAATCCCTTCATTTATTTATTCAAACGAGCCCTAGTAGAAACGCACGAATTCCAGGCAGACCACGCAGTGATCAGTCTAGGTATTGATCGCTTTCGATACCAGCGTTTGTTGCTGGAGCATGCCAGATCGGTTGTAATGACCGGGCTCACCAGTAGTTTTAATCAATCTATTATTAAAAACAGACTAAAAATGATGAACAAGATAAAATCAAGTAATAAGGCAATCATCAAGTATTTGATGGTTTTTCCAGTAGTATTTTTTGTAGGGATCTTCTTCGCGATTTCACAGGAGAAGATTGAGGAATCGATAGCGGAATTGGTTATCAATACTGAAAACGGGCCAATAACTGGCATTTCAGATTTTGTAATATTAGACTTTACCTCAAGCCCAAAAAACATGAAATCAGATGGAGGTTTCTACTATGATATTGATGGTAAGAAGGTGGTTTTTAACGGAGAGGAAGTTCAAGGAGAAACAGATAAAGGGACATTTAAAGTAAAAGCTGATAACATCATTTTTTATGAAGGCGATTCAAGGATAATTGGATTCACAGATGATTATATCCCATCCATATCTCCAATCGATGCGAAGGATTACAAGAAGATTACTTCTGGATTTGGAATGCGGATGCATCCGGTTTTAAAGAAAGAAATGATGCATAATGGAGTTGATTTTTCAGCAAATGAAGGTACTCCAATAATGGTTTCAGCAAATGGAACTGTAAGGACTGCAGAATTTATAGAAAACTATGGAAATAGGGTAATTATTGACCATGGAAATGGTTATTCCACAAGTTATAGTCAGATGCAGAAGTACCTAGTAGAACCAGGTCAAACGGTGAAAAAGGGTGAAATAATTGGATATGTCGGAAGTTCTGGCTTATCCACTGCGCCACATTTACATTATGAAATAATGAAAGACGGGAAATATGTCGATCCCAAGGATTATTTGAATATTGAAAAGGAATAATTTGTTTAACTACTTTTAATAACAATTCCATGGGAAATAAAGTATTTTCCGTGGAATTGATATTGATTTTTGCTCACCAAAAATCTATAAGCCGTACATCGAAAATCAATAGAGCATTGGGTGGTATTTTAGTTCCGGACCCCTTTTTGCCCCAAGCTAGTTCTGGTGGGATAAAAAGTCTTGATTTGCCTCCTTTTTTCATCAGCATCAGGCCTTCACGATAGCCTTCTATTAATTCACTCATCTTAACTTCATCAGGCTTATTTTCTTTGTAAGTATCTTCAATAATTTTACCGTTTGTCAAACTACAACGTTGATGAATATTGACTGTACAGCCTTCGATAGGCGGATCTCCTGTTCCTTCTTCAATTTGTAAATACTGTAAACCGCTCTGTGTTTGTATCACATTGGGTTTGTTCCTATTTTTTGACAGAAAATCTTCACTGGTTTTACGATTATTTCCGAACGATCCTCTGCTTTTATTGCGCTTTTCTCTATTTGCCATTTTTTAGAATTGTATTACGATTCAAAATACCAAAATAACTCCTGGCTATATTATTCTTTGGGCACAATTTAATCGAAAACAAAAGATTATTTATTAAAAGACAAATCACAAAGTATTTTCAATACTTTGTCAAAATAATTATATTTAATAGAGAGTCAATTTAT